>DATIYR010000098.1:0-6245 GCA_035517535.1 Terriglobales bacterium | reverse complement strand
GTTTGAATCAGAGCTTAGCGCATTTCCCGCTAACGATAGATCTGGCGACTCTGCATCCGTCGAGCAGTACGGCGGGATATCTCTACACCGAAGCTGCTTTCACATTATGCTGACGATTCCGCCCACCCCTTGCCCTAAATCCCAAACTGCCGCAGATGATGGTCGAGGTGCTTATATGCCAGGGTCGCCCACTCCGCAGGCGTCATAGGCCCGAAGAAGCAGTGCGGGTGCTGGGTGCACTTCTCAGGTCCACCGGTTTGGAATCGACTGATTGATTCCAGCACGCGCTGGCGCTCCTCCGCGAAATTCCGCGTGTTGTTAACCAGCAGGCTTCTTTCCGTCGGCATATTGGGTCGAACGGGCTTTTCGCTCAAGATCGACTTTTTTGCCACTCGCCCAAAAATGTGCCCGAGCCAGCTTCGCGGTGGATTTCTGATTCCCGATGCCATCTCCATCCACAGCGAACAGTGGGCCAGCATCTGTGCTGGATCCATTTTGCCCCATTGTCTTTCGCTGTCCGACCGCAAACGTAAAATCCGGTCCCTGATCTCTTCGACCGTTGACGACTCAAACAGATTCTTCATGCTCGGTCTGCCTCATTTGCGGCATCGCATCAGCAGGCACATACCTTCCTGTCGGCGCCACCCGTATATCGAGCGGAGGCGGTCTTTCACTAGATAATCGAACGGGCTGGGCTTGAATCGACACCCGCTCCGAAAAAAATCTAATATTCCAATATGGATGCCGCCACGGCAGTCGAATCCGTTTACCGCTCCGACTGGGGCCGGATTGTCGCCACCTTGATCTCCCTCCTCGGCGACTTCGAACTTGCGGAAGAGTATGCCCAGGAAGCATTTGCCGCAGCTCTCGATCAGTGGGCCGTCTCCGGCGTGCCCGAATCGCCGCGTGCCTGGATCATCTCGACGGCAAAGCACAAGGCCATCGATCGCCTGCGCCGCCAGACTTTGTTCACAGAAAAAATTGAGCCGCAGCTCGCCCGCGAAACGCCATCGAGCGTTGCGCAACCGGAACTTACTTCCGACGAGATCCCCGACGAGCGGCTGCGATTGATTTTCACCTGCTGCCATCCATCTCTCGCGCAGGAGGCTCAGGTCGCGCTCACCCTTCGTACTCTTTGCGGTCTTGAGACCGACGAAATAGCCCGTGCATTCCTCGTTCCGACAGCGACCATGGCGCAAAGATTGGTGCGTGCAAAACGTAAGATTCGCGACGCCGGCATTCCTTATGCCATTCCCGCCGCCTCGGAAATGGCACAGCGCCTCGACGCGGTCCTATCGGTCATCTATCTCGTGTTCAACGAAGGCTACGTCGCAACCCGAGGCGAAGGCCTCATCCGTGCCGACCTTTGCGCGGAAGCCATCCGCCTGGACCGGATCGTCAGAACGTTGATGTCACGCGCGCCGCGAGAAGTCTCGGGACTACTTGCCCTGATGCTCCTGCATGATTCGCGACGCGAAGCTCGCCAGGATGAAGCAGGTGAAATTGTATTGCTCGAGGATCAGGACCGAAGCCGGTGGAATCACGATCAGATCGAGGAAGCTCTGCCGCTGGTTACCGAGGCACTTCAAGGCAATCCCGGAATCTATGCACTGCAGGCGGCGATTGCGGCCGAGCATTGCAAGGCCGCGCGCCCAGAAGACACGAACTGGCGCGAAATTGTTCGGTTTTACCAACAACTCGAGCGCGTCAATTCTTCTCCCGTGGTCAGGTTAAACCGGGCAGCGGCAGTCGCCATGGCCGAAGGCCCCGAGGCAGCGCTGACCATCATCGACACTCTCGCTCGCGAAGGTGAGCTCGAAAATTATCATCTTTTACACGCGGCACGGGCTGACATGCTGCGGCGCATCGGCTCCCACGAAGAAGCTGCCAAGAGTTATGCACGCGCTCTCGAACTGGTCGCGAACGAACGAGAACGAATGTATCTTGAACGCCGGCTGAGGGAGGTGCAGGCCAGTTCAGCGGTTCATTAATCGGTCTATTTCATGCCGTCGAGGATCGATCCTACAATTCCCCCGACAACCCCACCTTCTACAGCCTGCCTGTTCTGTTGGTGAGGTAAATACTGATCAATTACGTGCGCAAGCCTCGCGATGGGCAACGTCTGCAGCCAGATCCTTCCCGGCCCGGTCAGCGCGGCAAGAAAAATTCCGTCAGCGCCGAAGATCATGTTCTTGATGCCCGGAACGGTGGTGATCTGGAATGACACGCCTGACTGAAACGCGCCTACATGTCCAGGATGCACGCGCAAGGTCTCGCCGGCTTGCAGGTCGCGGACGACAAGCTCGCCTGAGAGTTCGAGCCATGCAGTGCCTTGCCCGCTGAGCCGCTGCAGCAGAAAGCCGTCGCCACCGAAAATGCCGGCGCCCAGCGATTGCTGGAAACCGACTGAAAGCTGAATCTGCGGCGTCGCGCACAGAAAGCCATGACGATGGATCATGTATTCGTGTCCGGGAGAAACTTCTACCGGCACAATGTGCCCCGGCAACTTGGTTGCGAACGCCACTTCCCCGGGAGCGCCGTAAGGTCGGTATTCCGTCATGAAAATTGATCCGCCGCCGGCCACGCGTTTCAGCACGCCGAATATCCCGCCGCCGCCCGCGAATTGTGTGTGCGTCGTCATCTGGATGGAACTGCCCATCCAGGAAAGCTCTCCGGCTTCAGAGATGATCGACTCATTCGGTTCGAGAGTGAACTCAAGAACGGGCATAGTCGTTCCGGTGATGCGGCTTTGCATGAAGGTCTCCTGAAAGTAGTACGTGCGAGTTCAGCTCAAAGTTCGCAGCAGGGAAGTATAAACGGGGATCACCAGGAAACGTGCCCGAACCCCGCGCCACAGTGTCGTAGTACAAACCTATTATTGACCCTCAGCAACTCAGGTGTAAGTTTATGAAATCTTCGGTGGTTGAGGAGGAACTTCGTGGCCCTTGCAACTCCTGATCTTCACGACGTAAAAGCTTCTTCATCCTGTGAACCGACGTTCATCGAAAAGTTAAATACCCGTTGGCACAAGCCGGCACTCTGGATCTTTGCCTTCATTGTCATTGCGCATTGGGGCGAGCACATCGCGCAGGCTTATCAGGTTTGGGTAATGCACTGGCCGATGGCCAAAGCCGGCGGTATTCTTGGCCTTTTCTATCCGTGGCTGGTCAAGAGCGAAGTGCTGCACTATTCCTACGCTCTGGTCATGTTGATCGGGCTCTGGGTGCTGCGGAAAGGATTTAGCGGTCTCTCGTACAAGTGGTGGATGGCGGCTTTTTGGATCCAGTTCTGGCACCATATCGAGCATCTGGTCTTGCTGATTCAGGCGACCACGCACCACTACTGGTTCCATGCAATGATGCCGGTGAGTTTTGTCCAGGCTCTCGGTGTACCGCGAATGGAACTTCACCTTGTCTACAACACAATCGTGACCATCCCCATGGTGATCGGGATGTATTACCATATGTTTCCGCGTGCCGGTGAAGAGCAGCATGCGCTATGCAATTGTGCCTGGCATGCGCAGGAAGTACCGAGGGCAGTTGCCGCTTAAGGGCTACTCAGGTTTCAAGTTGAGGCTGCTCGGCAGGGTGCAGTACGGACGAGTTGATGCGATTCCAACCTTCTGTGAGCGGACGATTTCAGTGTTCGCTCACAAGCTATTTTTGTACTGACAATTTTCGGCTGCGCGACGAAAGCCCTGCGCTCGGCGCCAAATTCGCACCTGCATTCCACCATCACGAATAGATGCCAACACCACGGCCCAGTCAGCACGATTCAAATCCCAAAATAAGCGTCGGACGAATGGTCTCCTGCGGCTGCGCCGCCGTGTTGGTGGTAATGCTCGCCGGATGCCAATCCAGCGTACCGAAGCCGGGAACGCAGGCTTACAACAACGTTGTGCGCACGTTTTATGTAGGCCTGGCGGCGTTGCAAGTGGGCGACGATGTACGCGCGGGGGATGAACTTGCGAATCTGGTAAAGCAGGCTCCGGGAGAACCCGCAGCCTGGGGCAATTTCGGCGTGCTGGCATTGCGGCAGCGAAACTACGATGAAGCCGCAAATCGGCTCGATCATGCGCAGTCGCTCGCGCCGCAAAATGATCAAATTGAATATCTGCTGGGCCTGCTCGAAAGTGAGCGAGGAAATTCTTCCGCAGCCATCGAACATCTGCGTAAGGCAGTGCAGATGAATCCGCAGGATCTGCGGGCAGAGTATCAGCTTGCGCAGGAAATAGAACGGCAGGGCAGTTCTGAGAGCGATTCACAGTTCGAGCAGATCATTCAGAAGATTCTTTCCGTGCAACCGAACAATTTGGCGGCGTTGCTGGAGTTGAGCCGAATCGCCGCCAAGCGTGGCGATGCGGAAACACTAATATCCACCGTGGGCAAAATTGCTTCGCAATCTTCCAATTGGCCGCCGGAGGCAAAGCAGCAGCTCGCCGCATTGCAGTCTGCTGCGTCCGGTCCCAATCCTCGCGCGGCGGCAACACGGACCGTTTTTCTGCGCAATGTGCTGATGCGGGTTCCGGAATTTCGGCAGAGCCTGTCAGTGATTCAGGCGCCGCCCGGCGATGAAATCGAGCCGTTCACGCATTTTTTGAAAATGCAGTCGCCGACGTTTACCGCCGCGCAGCCCGATACCTCTCTTTCATTCAACTCCGAGTCGCTGCCAGGCGGCGAACCCGGCCATTGGAGCTGGATTGGGGCGATTACACTAAGCACGAGCGGCGCCCCGGTTGCGATTGAAGCCGATGCGAAAAAAATTCATCTGGCAAATGGATTCACGGCTCCGTTCCCCGGAGGCGCTGCAAATACACCTCCTTCGCCTGAAAGCATTCTCGCTATCGATTTCAATTACGACTTCAAAACCGATCTGGTGCTCGCCGGCGCGGGAGGAATTCGCTTTCTCCGCCAGGACAATCCAAATTCATTTACCGACGTGACCGCCGCGACGAAACTGCCCAGAGCTGTGCTCGCGGGGAAATATTCGGGCGCGTGGGCAGTCGACATCGAAGCCGACGGCGATCTGGATGTTGTTCTCGGGACTGCTGGCGGCCTGCCAACTGTGCTTCGCAACAATGGTGATGACACTTTCACGGTGATTCATCCCTTCGCAGGCGTGTCTGGTCTGCGCGAATTGACCTGGGCTGACCTCGATGGCGACGGAAATCCTGATGCATCGCTCATTGATGGCGAAGGCAAGCTTCACGTCTTCATGAATGAGCGCGGCGGCCAATTCAAAGAGCGCCCGCTTCCTGCAAATTTACCTACCGTGAAAACGATTACCGCCGCTGACATCGACGGCGATGGACTCTTAGATCTGCTCGCGGTGCAGTCAGATGGCGCGATCGTGCGCTTTTCCATCAAGAGCAGCGATCAGACATGGGACACGGGAACAATTGTCAAAGTTCCGGACGCGGATGCCTATCTGAAAGATGACGTGCGTCTGCGCGTGGCCGACCTCGACAACAACGGCGCATTGGACCTGCTGCTCGCGCGAGTCAGCACTTCTCCTGCCAGTAGCGGCAACGGTGCGCTGATCTGGCTGGGCGACGCAACTCACGGTTTCACGCAAATTCAACCGGCCACGCCAGCACGCGTGTTTAATGCGGCCGGACTCACGAACAACGGGCGCCTAGATCTGCTCGGCTTGACTGCCGACGGCTCGGCCGTTCTCGGTGTGAATCACGGAACAAAAAATTATCACTGGCAGATTGTTCGTCCGCACGCAAAGCAGGCTGCTGGTGATCAGCGAATCAACTCATTCGGCATTGGCGGCGAAATCGAAATTCGCTCTGGCCTGTTGGTGCAAAAACAGCCGATCAACGGCCCACTCCTGCACTTCGGGCTCGGAGATCAGACCAGCGTCGATGTTGTTCGCGTAGTTTGGCCGAATGGTTCGGTCCGCGCTGAATTCGCGCTGAAGGCCGACCAGGAAGTTGTCACCGAGCAGCGCCTTAAAGGCTCCTGCCCATTCTTATTTGCCTATAACGGCAAGCAAGTGCAGTTCGTGAAAGACGCCATACCGTGGAGTTCCGCAATCGGCCTGCGAATCAACACTATCGGTACTGCTCGCGTCGAGGCTACCGAGGAGTGGTACAAAATTCGCGGCGACCAACTTGTTCCCCATGACGGCTATTACGACCTGCGCTTCACCGCCGAATTATGGGAGACCTATTACTACGACTATCTCGATCTGAGGACGGTCGATCATCCGGCCGGCACGGATATTTACGTGGACGAGCG
>DATIYR010000097.1:0-13265 GCA_035517535.1 Terriglobales bacterium | reverse complement strand
GGATCCGTTGGTCGCGAGAACGCCGGTGTGATCGCGAAGATTGCAGCCGTTATTAAAACCACCAAGGCCAGGATCGCAATCGAAACTTGTCCTTTGACCTTACGAAGAATCGCTTTATTCATTGTTCCCCTCCCAATGATCACGGCTGCGTGGGCCGGTCCCGCAGAGCATTTGATTTGTCTATGACCCACTGCGGAAACACCGGGGTGTTCATCGGCGGATGCCCCTGCGTGATCGCCCAATGGTCAATCCAGCTTGTGCCTTCGATTCCCACGTAATCATCCGGCAAGCTGTAAGCCGCGTCGCTCAGCGCGTCCTCCAATGTGATGAACTTGTATCCGCGCTTTCGCAGCACGTCCAATACTTCCGCAACATGATCTGCCTCCAGCCAGTTCCCGTGCATCAGCAGGACTTGCTTGGGCTCGTAACCAATCAGCTGTTTCGAAAGCTTTTCGTAATAATCGAAAACCGTGTTTGTGTAACTCAGATAGGAACTGACCAGTTGCTGTTCAAGCGCAGTATCGCCGCGCCGCCGCGCATCTTCATACACCGTCGCATACATCCAGTCCCACGCATCCATGGTCACCGGTGCGACGCGGTAACCGCGCGATGCCAAAAACGCTTCTGCCTCGCGGCGGGTCTGAAGGTCGAGACCGGTATCGAGATAAGGATGCCGGAAAAAACGCAGTTTCATATTGTGCTGCGCCAGGATCATGCGCGTGACTGTTTCGCCGCGCACAATTTCTTCTTCCCAGGCTTTCAGTCCGACCCGGTTCAACGATGCGTGACTGAAGGTATGATTTCCCAACTCAAACCCATAATCCGGCCACATGCTCAGCGCCTTGATGCGGTCATCCACCTGGCCAAATTTATAAAGCTTGATTTCGTTGACGAAACCGATTGCGGGAACTTTTTGGTCGCGCAAGGTCGTGAGCAGTTTGTTCGTCATTTCGATGATCTGTTGTCCATTCATCGAACTTGCATTCGCAGCCGGCAGATCGTCGAAGGTCAATGCGACCTCGCGCTGAGGGGCGTTCTGTGCCCGTCCCGGTAAAACGATTGCGATCACTAACAGTGATATGACAGTCAAGCTCGCCAATACGGATTTCATTGCGACAGGCTCCAAATTTGATTGAACGTGATTATTTCAGCTCCGCAACTTTACCGCGCAGCACCGTGATTGACGCCTTCGGCAAGGTGAATGTAGTTTGCGCGTCGGCATTAACCGTGGTCGCAACAATTGGCCCGTCCGGATCGGCGTGGCTGTTCAGCCCATCGTTGATCCACACGTACTGCTCACTGCCGAAAGTTGCAAACCGGACCGGCCCCTCGAATGAGGCATTTCGTTTGCCTGCCGAATCGTCAAACACAACTTGAACCGTGTGCGGATCATTCTCGTCGCGATTCACCAGCATCAGCGACCAATTGCCATCCGGGCGATGTACCGCATACGAAGTCACAAGCGTGTTGCCATTCGCATCTTTGACGTCGCTTGCAGATCCAAACATCTGATGAACGCCTGACCGGTGCTGCACCCATTCGAAATTGATCATCTGGGCGGCAAAGTAGAAAGCCGTGTAGCCCTTGATGTGGTAATACTCGTCCGACTCAAAATTCGACCACGATGCCCAGCCTTCGCAGGAGTTGTGAATGTCCTGCGGCTGAATGGGAGAATGATAGAAGGCCGCGCCGCCGCCTTCGAAGAAAGAACCGACGTTATCGGCCAACCAAAGTGCAGAGAAGATTGTGCTCATCGAGCCGGTTAGTTCGGGGGCGATGCTGCTCTCGGTCACCATTAGTGGTACATTCTTCGGCACGCCGTCATCCCGCCATACTTGCAGGATATGTTTCATCAGCCGCGGTTCCGTGTACAACGTTTTCCAGTTGATGTCGCAAGCCTCAAACGGATAGTGCTCGAACGAAACGAAAGCAAGATCCGACAAATGCCCGTGCGCTTTCAAATAATCGACAAAGCGGCCCATCCATGAAGTGCGCCCCTGCGCATCCGGCCAGACTTTTATATCTTCCGTTACGCCTTCGAAGATGGGGCCGCCCAACCTGAGCTTCGGATCGACCTTATGGATCGCGGTCGCCCATTGAATGTAGAGCGCTGCGTAGTCTTCCGGCATCGCATGTTTGCCGTCCGCTTCTTCGCCCATCTCGACATAACCGAGGTTGTAGCCGCGCTTCTCGATATAGGCGATCTCGGCGGCAGCATCGTCCGGAGTTCCATAGAGCATGGTTACGGGAAGCATCGCCGGCAAATTGTTGGTGAGTCCGCTGCGAAAAAGAAGGTCAAATCCAACGTGCTGATATGCGCCGCTGTCGTTCACATCCGCAACAGAATGCCAGGGATCGATGGATGAAACGCAATAAGTGGTAAGCGGCTCGGTTGGCTCTTTGGGGACTTCATCGAACGCGCCCTTCGCATCGATCGTGCCAGCGGCGATGCTTTGAATGGCATAGCCCACGCAGTTGCGGACGTCCTCTGTGCCGTGCTCATCGCAGGTGTTGGAGGATTCCGTCATGAGCACTCGCAGATAACGGATCGAGACCGGAGTCTTGCCCAGCTTCAGCGTGACCGTTCCGCCGCGTGCATTCGTAAATGCTCCGACGGAGAATACTTTCCATTCGCCCTTCGGCCCCAGATCGAAATCGAGCGCGTCAGTCCCGGCGAAATATTCAACTTGGTATTTCGTGGCGTAAGGATTCTCCCACTGAATGCGCACAGCGTTCACTTGCTTCGGCGCTTGCAGGTCCACAACCACCCACTGCGGATGTAACGCATCACTCTCGCCTGTGAACTTCGACGTTAGATACGGATTGCTCTTCCAATAAGTCAGATCTGGGCCGGCCAATGGTCGGTCGCCACTGGTCGCAAAGCCGCGATGCGGCAACGCGTAAGCCAGAATGTACCGGATCGGCTCCCCCAATTCGGTGCTGCCGGTGAAATATCCACTTCGGTGTACGGCATCGCTCCAGGTGCCGACCGGATTCCAGTGCCAGGCCGCCATTCGCAGTTCGGTGTTGTTGCGGTAGGTCAGCGGGCCCCAACCAGCTGAAAGCGACTGCTCGACGATCGGCGGAGTGAAAACTTTGTTGATATCGTAGCGAGAGAGCACATCGATTGAACTTCCCAGCGCCGCGTCGGGATTGAACGAGTTGATCTCGTGGCCGGGTGTGGCATCCACGTGGACAGTTCCGATTTTTCCGCTCACGCTCTGTGCGGGAGACTCTCGGCTCTGCGCCAAGAACCAGAACATGCAGAGCGAGATCAGGACCAGGCGCAGCATCTGATTGCTCCGTCGCTCGCAGCGATACGGACTTTTTAGCTTCGACATTAACGGCTGATCGTCATCGGCAGTTCGTGCGTGCCCAGTTCCCGCATCTCCGGACTTAAGAGCGACGCAGAATTTTTGTCCAGATACACGGTTGCATTCTCGTGCTCGCGCAAAATCGATGCCGGAACCTGCGGGCTGATTTCGCTTTCACAAGTGGCCCTCACGGCCTGGGCTTTGCGCAGGTCTGGCACAACCGCGAGCAGTTCCCGGGCTTTTAAGATCTGACGTGCAGACATTGAAATCGCCTGCTTGGGAACCTGCGAGATATTTGCGAACCATGCTTCGCCGACCTGCTGCTGGCGGCAAGCTTCATCGAGATTGACAATGATGTAAGGCTCTTCGGTTTCAAAATCCGCCGGCGGATCGTTGAATGCAATGTGGCCGTTTTCTCCAATTCCCAGGAATGCAATATCGACTGGAGCGGAAGCCAAAGCTCGTCCAACGGCGCGCGCGACGGCAGCAGGGTCATCGGCATCGCCGTCAAGCAAATGGTAATTCGTAATTCCGGTCTTGTAGATTAGCTGCTCCAGAATCATTTTGCGAAAGCTGCCGGGATGCGCCATCGGCAAGCCGATGTATTCATCGAGGTGAAAGACTTCCACTCTGGACCAGTCAATTCCCTTCGTGCGCGTGAGCGCCTCGAGAAATTCGATCTGCGATGCCGCGCTGGCTACCACGACGCGAGTGTGCCCCTGCTCCGAAATCGAGCGTCGAATCGCGTTCCCGGCGTGTTCCGCCGCTGCCTTGCTTAATAATGTTCTGTCAGCGAATACTTTGACCAGCATGAGCGGGTCCTCGCGCTCGCAAAGACTGCGGTCGTCCGAGCCGCCCATTATACCGAAGCACATGTCGCGCGCCAGAAAAATAGCTGTGGATTTTGCCAATATGAAACGATTTAATGGGCGCATGGTGATTTCTCGAAAGCTCCTGGCTTTCCTCTTTTCTTTATTCGTGCTTTTCATTCCCGCGGCCGCGCAACGCATCCAGGTCGATGCGGTTCCCAATCACGTGGTAAACACGTTCAGCCCGCCTTACGCACTCGGCTCGACCGTAGACCGGGTCCCCAGCAACGCTACCGATGTTTTCTTTCGCGCCGATCAGATCAAGCAGATTTTGCAGGCGGGTTGGGGAGTGATCAGCTATCGGCAAAATACGGATTTATTCGTGCAGGCGTGGCACTGGAACCCGAAGGGAAAGTGGAGCGATCCTCCCGGCAAAGGATATTTCGTGGGCGATTCGACTCCGACCAAAGAGATAATCCGCCATTCCTATGGTTACTCCCTGCCGCATCGTGGTTTCACTCGCAATGGCGGCACAGAGTTCGACGGGTTCTCGCGTCTCGATGACGGAAATCTGAACACCTATTGGAAGAGCAATCCGTATCTGACGAGTCGATTCACGCGCGAGGATGACGCGCTTCATGCTCAATGGGTCGTTATCAACCTGGAGAAAAAGGAAAACGTGGATGCGATTCGCATTGCGTGGGCGGAGCCGTACGCGATCGAATATCGAGTGCAGTATTGGGTGGGCGACGGCGATGCCATGGACGAGCAGGACAAAGGCGCCTGGCACGATTTCGCGTCAGGCAATGTGACCAATGGGAATGGCGGAACGGAAACGCTGCGCCTGGATTCAGCTCCGGTGAGCACGCAATTTGTCCGCGTCCTGATGACAGAGTCCTCGAACACCTGCGACTCGCATGGCGCGCACGATCCGCGAAATTGCGTTGGCTATGCTATTCGCGAACTCTACCTCGGAACATTAGGCGAACACGATGCGTTCACCGATCTCATGCACCATTCGCCCGATCAGAAGCAGACGCTCACCTTCTGTTCGTCGGTCGATCCCTGGCATGAGGCTTCCGATTTGTACGTTGCGCCGGACCGCATGGAATCCGGCGACCAGCCTGGCTTCGATTTGTTCTTTACCAGCGGAATCACGCGTGGCCTGCCTGCCATTATTCCTGTAGCAATGCTTTACAGCACGCCTGAGGACGCGGCGGCGCAAATGACTTACATCAAAAAGCGCGGCTACCCAGTTTCCTATATCGAGATGGGCGAAGAGCCCGATGGCCAGTACATGCTGCCGGAGGATTACGCTGCGCTCTACTTGCAATTTGCGACCACGCTGCATCGCGTGGATCCAAACTTCAAACTCGGCGGCCCGGTCTTCGAAGGCGTCACGGAAGATATAAAAGCCTGGCCGGATGCGCAGGGTCGCACCTCCTGGCTGGGTCGCTTTCTCGACTATCTGCGAGCGCACGAGCGGATTCAGGATCTTGCCTTCATGTCGTTTGAACATTATCCCTACGACGGATGCGAGACGCCGTGGAAGGACTTGTACCAGGAGCCGGAGCTGATCACGCACATCATGAAAGTCTGGCGCGATGACGGTTTGCCCCAAGGAATTCCTCTGCTGGATACGGAAACGAATGATCACGGCGGAGAAGCTGCAGTCGATATCTTCGGCGCCTTGTGGCTGGCAGATTCATTCGGCGGATTTTTGAGCGCGGGAGGGCAATCGACGCATTATTATCACGACCTTCCTTACTCGCCTCCGCATCCTGCATGTGCGAATAGCTGGGGCACATACCACATGTTCATGGTCGATTCGCATTACCAGATCCGCGAGAAGACATCCCAGTTCTACGCCGCGCAGATGATCACACAGGAATGGGCCGAGCCGAAAGACGCCCCGCACCAGCAGTTTCTGGCCACGAGTGACGTGAAGGATTCCGAAGGCCACTTTCTTGTGACCGCTTATGCTCTAAAGCGTCCGGATGGTCAGTGGTCGTTGATGCTCATCAATAAAGACCACGATAATGCACACGGCGTGCGAATCGAATTCAATGGCGCAGATACGGAAGGGATGGAATCATTCGCCGGTCCGGTGACGATGATTACTTTCGGCAAGGCGCAGTATCAGTGGCACCCGGATCGCAAGCAAGGCTACGCTGATCCCGATAAGCAGCCGGTGCATTCAACAATTAATGGCAGCGCGAACTCCATCTACGATTTGCCCGCAGCTTCGCTCACGGTACTTCGAGGCAAAATTGGAACCGCACAGTAGTCGCGAGCTACGAGGAGTGATCGCGAAGCACCTTGGTCAACTGCTCCGCGATGATCTGGTCCTCGCCCTGTTTCAACATAAACGAGTTCATGGCCAGCCCGGGTTTGCCCTCGCCGCCACCCATTACGATCGGTGGCTGCCCACTCCGCAACAGCTGCGAGACCTGCTTCGGAGTTAAAGCAATCCTCGTGTCCCAGGTGATTCGCATGTGCGGCACATGGTTGGCAATGTCGGGAGTAAAAAACGACGTGGTCACGCCGGGAACTTTAGTGATTTGTTTCGAGATATTTTCCAAACGGTCCTGCCATTCCTTCGTCAGCGCGTCGTGATCTTCGGCGAGGTATATCTCAAGCGCTTTGATCATTCCCACAATTTCTTCTTTGCCAACTTTTTGCCCTCGGCCCACCGTGTCTTCGTAAGGACTGTTGTTCAGCAGAGCATAGTGCACCAGTTCCTCGCGTCCAATGAGCAAGCCAGCGCACTGCGGCCCGCGAATCGCCTTGCCACCGCTGAAGGTGATGAGGTCGTAGCCCATGTTGGCGTAATCCCAAAGATGCGAAACCGGCGGCGTATCGGCGGCGGCATCGATCATGCAAGGCAGGTTGTACTGCTTGCCTAGCTTTATCCATTCATCGACTTTGATCTGCCCGTCGGCATTCGCAAAATTGGTGAAATGCATCATCGCGGTGCGGTCGTTGACCGCATGCTGCAATTGCTCGCGAGTTTCAATTTCAATGAGGCGGGCTCCCGTTCCTCGCAACTGGTGATCGAACGGATTGCGGTGCGTTTTCTGAATGATGACTTCCGACTTCATTCCCGTCAGGTCGGGCAATTGTTTGATGAAGCTGTCGTTGTCGCCGGTGAGGATTCCCGCGAGCCCGGATTGAATAGCTCCCGCCGCACCCGAAGTCACGAGCGCCGTGTAGCCTTGCGGCAGCTTAAGCATTTCCGCAATGCGCTTCCCTGCTGCAACCTCAAGGTCGGGAATGCTCACGAAATGTTGCGTGGCCTGGCCCATTACCGCTTCGACTTCGGGGCGAATCAGCGAGCCGCCAAGCATGGTCATAGTGCCTTCGGCATTGATCACCGGCGTGACGCCTAATTCAATGTACGGGTTTCCTGACTGCCCAAACCCGCTTACGGCGGCTGATTCGATGGCTGCGTTTCGCGAGCCAAAAAACTTTCGCGGTGCGACAAGTGCCGCGCAAATTGTACCAACGGTGGAAAGGAAGCCGCGACGATTGGAGGTGAAACTCATATTAAGGTCTCCCGACTTATTTTTTCGTGATGGCCGCGATGCAGTTGATCTCAACCAGCGAATTTCCCGGAAGCGCCGCAACCGCAACCGTGGTCCGCGCCGGCCCGCCATGCTGGAAGTAAGTTTTAAAAACTTTATTCATTCCATCGTAGTCGCTGATTTTGGCCAGAAATACCGTAAGCTGCAAAACATTTTCCATTGATGAACCCGAGGCTTCGACCAGCTTTTTGATCTGGTCCATAACTTTCGTGGTGTGCGCCCCAATCTCCCACGATTCCGCCGGAGCGGAATCGTGTGCGCCGACACCGGCAATGTAGGCGACTCCGTTGTGAACAGCAATGGGCGAAATCATGGAGTTGGTTTCAAGCGGTTTGCCTTCGTCGTTCAGTTTGCGAACACCCATGTCGTGCGCCTTCGCCGCCGCCGATTTCGGGAGCAACGTCGCCAGACCAAAAGCTGAAAGTACCGGCAGAAGAAGACCGGCGAAATTTCTGCGTGTCGAGTCAGTTGGAAGCATAGATTTCCTTTTCGTTGGATTGGCGCGGGTTTCGCCAGAAAATTCGTGCTTGACACTCGATTCCGAACTCATTCAGTATTAACACGATTTAATACCGGGTTCCATCCTATTCCGCATACGTCCTCATTGCAATGCGGCGGAGTGCATCAACGCAACCGAAACAAAGTCGCCTGGAGATCTTAATTCGCAAGCCGATACTGCGTTTGGCAATTCTGGTTTTCGTTTGCGTCACGACCCTCTTGTATTCCCAAGAGAAGAAAAACGCGAGCAATGCAGATCCTTCCTTGGGCAAACAGGTCTTCGCTTCCGCTTGCGCCGGCTGCCATGGCCTCGATGGCAAGGGTGGCGAGCACGCCCCGAACATCGTGACGAACCCAGAAGTCCAAAGGCTCTCCGAAAAGGAATTGACCGAGATTATCTCCGGCGGTGTGCCCGGAACCGGAATGCCATCTTTTGGCAGCTTAGGCCCAGAGTCGGTAAAAGGGATTGCTGACTACGTGGAGGAACTACAAGGCAAAGTCGGTCACACTCCCCTGCCTGGAGATCCCCGGCGCGGTGAAACAATTTTCTTTGGTAAGGCCGAATGTTCAAATTGCCACATGGCCGGTGGTCGTGGAGGATTCATCGGGCCTGATCTCACCCCTTACGCTCAGACGCATTCCGCCGAGCAAATCAGGGCCGCAATTCTCAATCCCGCCGAACGCGATACGTCAGAAAGCGCCGTGACCGTGGTTACGACAGCTGGCGAGCGGTACGACGGGATTATTCGCAACGAAGATAATTTTTCGCTCGAATTGCAATCTACCGACGGCGCATTTCATCTTCTCTCTAAAGCGAACGTGAAGTCGATTGAACAACGCCCCATCATGCCGTCGAATTACGGCTCGACCTTGAGCCAAACCGAGCTCAATGATGTTGTGAGTTACATCATGAGTTTGGAAAGCGCCGCCCCGAAACTGGATTGGCACGGCGAGGACGATGAGTAGTGTCGAGTTTTCGTTTCTGCTTCGAGCCGAGAATTGATCTGCTGCTTAGCTTCCCGTGACAGACTATTTCGCGGAATGTTTTCTAACCGCAATCAGTGAAATCTGCTCCAGGCCGGGAAAATGGTCTTCTGCATCCGGTTTGCGTTCCGCAGGCGCAATTTGCTGGATCGTTGTGGCCGCGGGCATGATCGGCCCGAAATATTCGCCGTAGATCGGATAATACGTATCCTGGTCCGATAAGTTGTCGAGATAGATATTTGTAGATACAACTTCATCGAAGCTCATATCGGCTTCTTCGAGATTGTCGAGCAGATTGCGCATGGTCTGCCGAAGTTGGTGCTGCGTCGTCGTCGCGTAAATGCCGCCGTGCGGGCCGGGAATGAAGCCGTCTTTCGCCGAGCAGTACAAAGTATCTCCCGCAAAGACGCACGGGCTCGCAGTCGGGCTGGGCGGCATGTTTTTCGGGCGCACCGCTTTTCGCTGCGAAAGATCACGCACGGCCACGCCGGTGTACTCGATGTGCGCGCCTCCGGGAAGGCTGGTCACTTCTATGGTTGCGCGCGCCGGCGTGTTGCCGAATTCAAAGCGACGAGCATACTGCTGATTCATGATGCGGCCGGGAATTCCCGAAGTTAAGTAGGGATTCACGAAGACCATGTTCGCCATGTCGAGACCAGCTGTCTTGAGCACAGCCTGCATGCCATCAAGCGCAAGATCGACTTGTGCTGCGGGATCGTCTGGAACTTTTCCCGTCGCAGGATCAGCTCCCGTCATACTCGAAACAAAAAGCCGATCGTGCGTGAGAATTCCGGGCGAGACTGCGCCTGTTGATTTGTAATCCGGCGGAACAACGGCGCGGCGGTCGGTCAAATCGCGCACTGCAACTGCGTTGATCTCGATTGGCGACTCAGGAACGCGGGCCACGCCGAGCACAGCGCGGGCAGGCGGGGTTTTCGGAAAGTATTCGCCGAAGACGCGATTCATCTCGCCATACTTGCCGATATCCTCGAGATAAACCTGCGTGTACACGACATGGTCCATGGTCAAGCCGGCGGCTTCGACGATCGCCTTGATGTTATCCAGCGACTGCCGAACTTGTTCAGCGAAGGTCGCTGGCAAACTGCCGTCGGGACGTCGCGGTCCCTGGCCCGAAACGTACACGTAATCTCCGGCACCGACCGCGGGTGAAGAAAAGCGGTTTGCGTAAGCGGAACTCCCGGGAACCGTAACCGCGCGAATCTGCGCCTGGCCAGCGAGCGTTGACGACAACAGAAACATGCTGAGCAGCAATCGGGTTTGCGTTCTCAAATTGGCAAGCCTCCTAGGCTGCCGCCGACTTTTTCTGCGCCGCCCGCAGCACCGAACGCAGCCTTTGCCCGACGATAATTTCCTCTCCGGGTTTAATCGTCAGCGAAACAAGTTCAATGTGATCGGGGGCTTTGCGCTCTTTTGGAGTCGGATTCGGATTGCCTTCGCGTACCGCCGTCACCAAACTTGGATTATCTGGTCCCAGCACTTCGATCACCGGATCGCTCGCGCGTAACTCGTTCACGCAATCGGTAATGCTGTAGCCCCAGGCTTGCGTGTCCCAATAGACCCTCAGCGTCGGATAGCGATTGCCATCGTCGGGAATGTAAATGTTGGTTTTCACTCCGGGAACGGTATCCACGAGCTTGCGAATGCGCTCCACGCGCGCATTCCATTCGTCATCAAGTTTTTTCAAGTCGAGGTTGAACCAGGTCTCGAGCGCCGTAAGGCAGCCGATGATTTCTTCCTTACCCACTTTCATCGGGCGGCAAATGGCGCCTTCCCGCGGATTGCAGTTCATCAACGCCGCCTCGATGAGATCTTTTCTTCCCAGCAGCAAGCCGCTGCATTGCGGTCCACACAACCCTTTTCCGCCGGAGAAAGTGTAGAGATCGATCCCCATCCTGGCGTACAGTTTGGCATTATCCACCGGAGGTATCCCGGCCGCATCATCCAGCAACATGGTGACTTTACGGTCTTTTGCGATGCTCAATTCTTGTTGCAGTTTTTCGCCGAGGTCCGTTGTATAAATCATCGCCGTATTGTTGTTGATCGCATTGGCAAGTTCGTCCGGGGAGTAAACCAGAACGAGCTTGCCGCCAGCCAAACGAATTGCGCTATCAAAAGCGCTGCGGCCGCCGACCATGATGACTTCGTGCTTCAGTCCGGTGGTGTCAGGAAGTTGCCAAATATTTTTGTCGTCATTGCCCGCAATACACGCAGCCGTTGCCGCAGCCATCGCGCCTGCCGCGCCGGATGTGACAATGCCGGACTCGGCGCCGGTTAATTCCGCCAAACGCCTGCCCACCGCATGCTGCAGATCGAACATGTTCACAAAATGCTGCGCGGCTTCGAGCTGCGCCTGCCGCACCTCAGGAAATTCGAGCGATCCGCTCAGGTAAGTCCAGGTCCCCCGGCAATTGATGACCGTTTTCACGCCGAGCCGCGTGTAGATATTCCGCCGCGGATCTTTGCCAATCGCGGTTGCGGCCTGTGCATACAGGTCGCGCGCTGCAATCTGCGTCAACAAGGGGGCGGCCGCGACCAGTTTCATGAACGACCGCCTGCTGGAATTCTCTACGCGCATTACCAGACCTCCTCGAGTTCTAATCGAAACTGCATAAGCGCAGTCACCATCGAACAATCAATCGTCATTCTTTGAAAAGAAAACCCGCGAGCGCACGGCCAGGATATGCGCCTTCGCTCCCGGATTATTTTGATTGTAAAAACCCACCGTGCAATTGGGGCGAAAGTAATAAGCGTCACCCGCCTTTGCGGCATGGCGCCCCTCGACGCCATCCATTCCGCCGCCGGCCACCATGTCACCTTCGCCATCGACTACCAGATAAATTTCTTCGGCCGTCTCGTGATGGTGGGGAAAGTTCGTCCCGCCCGGCGCAAAATCCATCCAGAACAAGCTAACCACAACATAACCCTGATCAATGGCATCGCGTGTTCCGCTGCGCGGCCCGGCCAGAAGTTTGTAGAGAACCGACGAAGGATGCCCTGAGACCGTTTCCTCCTTCAGTCGGTCCATATTCACGATTTTCGGTTGCGCGGGTGGCGTGCCGATGGAGAGCGAAAGTGGGATTTTGAAGCTCATCACCACAACGCGCAACGCTTCGGGAGAATTGTTTTCGATCGCGTGCTTCACACCGGGAGCGATGTAGGTGAAATCGTTCGCGCGAATCGGATAATTCTGATCCGCATAATGCAACACGCCGTTGCCCGCAAGGACAAAATAGAGTTCTTCCTGGCGCTCGTATTGGACAGTCTGGCAGCGGCCGCGCGAATCGAGCGTGGCCTCGCCGAAACGCGAAATATTCAGCATGGCTCTCTCTTCTTTATCGCCTTCGCCGAATATCGGGGTGTACTGGCAGCTTGAAGACGATAAATCGATTTGCGTCGACCGCACGTCGGGAACGAAGCGATGCAGCCAGCTGGGATCAACTTTCCAATTCTCGGCGGCAAAAACCGGTGCGGTGATGAACAGAATTGTCAGCAGGATTCTGAATACCGGCAGCCCGCGGGTGTGTTCACCCCTGTTCATTGAAATTTTGTTGTATATCACAGAATACCCTCGGCGCAAATCGAAATGTTTCGTTTGATTGTGTTTTCTTTCGTCCGGGAAGAAGCAGAGCAAGCTGGCCTTTTGAACATTTCCGCGCCCGTGCTAACCTCAATAGCTTTCCAGAAAACTAGTTTGCTTATGAAAATACATTCGCCATGCGCGAGCGCCATCCGGTTAACCGTCCTGCTTTGGCTGCTGGGGTCAACCGGCGGGCTGCCCGCTTTTTCACAGACCCCAGACCAGTCGGCGCCACAGTCCAACGGAACTTGCCATATTGAATCGATTGACTACAAGGGTTGGCAGGCCCAGCAACTTTCGAATTCATGGCTGCAACTGGTGGTCGTACCGCAGAATGGCGGACGCTTGATCCAGGTAACTTTCGCCGGACACCCATATCTCTTCGTCAATCCTCAGCTCGCCGGTAAATACTTTCCTCCCACAAACGGTAAATGGTTCAACTATGGCGGGGACAAACTTTGGCCGCTGCCTGAGGGCA
>DATIYR010000096.1:0-8200 GCA_035517535.1 Terriglobales bacterium | reverse complement strand
GTGCTCGATGGCCTTGCGACTTACGAGCGTCGGCGCGGCTGGCGCGGGAATCTGCCGAACATTTTAATGACCGGGCAGACAATCGCCGGCTATCAGGATCCGGATTGGGACGCGCAGCTTGCTGTCGGTGGCTATTTTCATGCGCTGGTCACGGCGGTTTCGAAATCGGACGCTATAGTAAAGATCGGAAACTACACGGCAGCCCTCACCCAGGCAGAAGTTGCCTGGACCAGGGAGCGCATTGCGCGATTGCTCGCGCCCGGAGACATCGTCTACGTGAAAGTGACCGCGCTCGAGCCGGGTGCCAAGGCTCGCGTAAACTTGGAGCAGGATTCTGGCGTTCAGGGCGCGCTTGTGGCGATTGACAACGCAAGCGGCGATGTCCGTGCCATGGTCGGCGGCCGCGACTTTAACGCCTCGAAGTTTGACCGCGCCACCCAGGCCTTGCGCCAGGTGGGTTCGTCATTCAAGCCTTACGTGTACACGGCGGCAATCGATCAAGGTGAGACCCCGGATGACACCATCGAGGATTCGCCGGTAATTTTTCAGACCGCCTCCGGCCCATATTTCCCGCACAATTACGACGAAAAGTACGAAGGCACAATTACGCTCAGGCGCGCGCTCGCGCAATCGCGCAACATTCCTGCGCTGAAGCTCGCGGATAAAATCGGGATAGAGACCGTCGAAAACTATGCGCGCAAATTTGGCATCACTTCGCCCTTGCCGCCATATCTTCCGGTCGCCTTGGGCGCGGCGGAAATGACGCTGCTCGAACAAACCTCCGCATACAGCGTGTTTCCCGACGATGGCGTGCGCATGGTCCCGCGTTTCGTCACCGAGGTGGAGGACTACGACGGCCGCGTGCTCGAAGACGATTTCCCCGACGTGAAGGATGTGATCAGCTCGCGCACGGCGCGGATCATGACCTCGATGCTCGAAGCCGTTGTGCAGCACGGCACGGGAGTTGCCGCAACCCAGCTCAAACTCCCGCTCGCCGGCAAAACCGGAACGACCAACGACTTCACCGACGCCTGGTTTGTGGGATTCTCGCCATCAATCACAACCGGCGTCTGGGTCGGCTACGACGAAAAGAAAACACTTGGCCCCAGAGAAACCGGCGCGCGTGCTGCCCTGCCGATCTGGATGCAATTCATGAGCGCGGCGCTCAAAGGGAAAGATCCGGGGCAATTCGAGCCGCCGCCGGAACTGCCCAAGCCGAACGCGGCGAAGGTCGACACTTCAGATCTTGCCCCCGCCGGAGATGAAACGCACTAAGGCTTCCTTCGTGTACCTTAGTGTCCTTCGTGGTTTTCAAAAACCACTAACCACGAAGGGCACCCTCCGACTTCGCCCAGGGCAGGCTCCATTGCACGAGGGAATACCGTCCCAGTTAGAACTTTACCCCGCGTTCGCCTTGCCCCACGCTTCCGCCGCCGCAATCCGGTGCGAAATCGCCGGATGCGAATAAAACCACCACTCCACCCAGCGTGAGGGCACGCGTTCGGCAAGGTTCTGGTCGGCCAGCTTGTTCATCGAGGAAATAAATGGCGTGATCGCTGCGATATTTTGGAAAGCGTAACGGTCCGCCTGGCGCTCGTGAAATCGCGAGAGCGCATTCAACGCCGGCATGAGCACGAACGACAACACCGTGAACGTGAGCACCAGCAAAGGCAGGTTCGCGAAATCGGAGATGGTCACAAACATATGCCAGCGGTCGACCGCGTATTGCAATACCCAATTCGCCGCCCAGAAACCCACAAACGTAACCGCCGCCTGCACCACGATGCTTTTGAAAATGTGTTTGTGAACGTGATGTCCGAGCTCGTGCGCGAGCACAGCTTCAATTTCGTCGGGGGAATAATTTTCGAGCAGCGTGTCGGCAAGAATAATGCGCCGGGTGTTGCCAAGCCCAGTCAACGCGGCGTTCGCTTTTTTGCTCTTCTCCGAGAGATGCCATTTATACACCCCGCGCACGCGCGTCCCGGCGCGCTCCCCTAAGCGCACCAGGCGCTGCTTCAGTTCTTCATCCTGCAGCGGCTCGAATTTATAAAAGATCGGAAACAATACGACCGGCGCAAGCTGCGCCAGAAGAACTGCCACCGCCAAAAATCCTACCCACGCCAGCACCCACCAATGCTCCGGGAATACGCGGATGACGAGGTAAAGCAACTCAACCAATATCGAAGCCAGAACCGCCATCACCAGCAGGCCTTTGGTCTCGTCCCAAATCCATGCGCCGAGCTTTTGATTGGAAAGCTGAAACCGGTGTTCCAGGCGGAAACTGTAGTAGTCGAGCCCCGCGCTGACCAGCTTGCTTAGAACGATGAGCATCAGCACGTAAAGGAACAGGGCGACGTAATAACTCCCGAAGACGTCGTACGCGAGGCTCTCGAGCGAGTTCGTCCAGCCGGTAACCAGCAATACCAGCAGCAGCGCCAGCCCAAGCAAGAACTCGCCGATGCCCAGCCATCGCCGGATGCGATTGTAGCGGCGCACCTCGGGCGAATCGGGAGCAGCGACTGTGCTGTTTTCCGCCATCAGCTAGATTATGGCACTCCGCGGCGAAGAGCGTGAATTACCGATAGGGTAATCAACGGAACGACCTTTCGTCGCTCCTACTCAACTGCTCGTGATTTTGCCCGCCCGAGGGGCCTGGAATTCGTCACTAGAACCAAGTTGAAGCGCGGTAGGCGCGGTATTCCTCACCGAATTTGGCTTCGAGCACGGCGGCCTCTTTACGCGCGCGCCAAATCTGCATGGGGATGACAATGACAAAGATCAGCAGCCATAGCGGATGGCCGACCAGCAGAAACGCACCCGCAATTATGCATGAACCGAAAATATAAATTGGATTGCGGATTTTCGAATACAGCCCATGAGTAACGAGCTGCCGCGCCTGCGCCGTAACCGCGAATGATGCGCCCAGCTGAAATCGTGCGACCGTCCACAAAATGAAACCGGCGAGGAGAAGCGCCAGGCCGGCAGATTGCAGCGGAGTCCACGGTGCGGCCCGCAGCTTCCAGACGACATAACCGAGCGCAACTCCCGCGATCAGTGTAAGCGCGATGTGTTTGCCGGCCATCTCAACTCGGCACGAGATTAGCTCAACCCACAACCATCCCGCAACTTACGATGGTCAATTAGGAATGAAAAGACGCTGCCCGTATGATCCTCGCCGAGCAGCGCCCAAGTGACTGCAACTCCGCCTCACCGTCTAAACCAACACCATTGAGCCATTTTCAATGTTGCTGGTTTCCCCCCAGGGATGACCGTGATGCGTAATGCCGCGAGGTCAAGGTTAGTTGTCGCATAACTGGCCTCGTCCCCCCGAACGGTTGCAGCCCCAAACTCGTCGTTTTAACGCACCTGCCGGGTTCCGCCAAAACCCACATCCACGCGGATACCGTGGGCGTGCAATTCGCTTCTACTGGTTAATGCGCATTGGGTAACAAAAAAGGCTCAACATTTCTGGAAAAAAGCGTTTTGCATCGAGCGCATGTCGAAGCGGCTGCTGTTGACTTGCCGCCGCCGGACGACTATCGTTTCTCAACTCCCCCTAAAACACAAGGCGTCGCATGCCTCAGCTGCCATCCGAATCGGTCCATGTGTTGCTTGCCAAGTGGAACGCAGGCGATCAAAAGGCGCTCGAGGCCCTGGTCCCGCTGGTTTATCACGAGCTTCACGGTTTGGCGCATCATTATTTGCGCGGAGAACGCTCCGACCATACCCTCCAGACCACAGCCCTGATCCATGAGGCGTACCTGCGGCTGGCGCAGCAGGGACCTTTCCAGACGGAAACCC
The DNA here is from genome assembly GCA_035517535.1 of Terriglobales bacterium. Taxonomy (GTDB): domain Bacteria; phylum Acidobacteriota; class Terriglobia; order Terriglobales; family Acidobacteriaceae; genus Gp1-AA145. The sequence goes on along the minus strand of DATIYR010000096.1, from coordinate 4,399 downwards.
GCGGTCATTTTGTGGCCATCGCGGCTACGCTCATGCGGCAGATCCTGGTCGATTACGCGCGCCGACACCGCGCCGATAAACGCGGTGCCGATTGCACCATAAAACTTCAGGATGACATCGACGCGCTCCACGAACGGGACCACAAGGAAGTTGATGTCCTCGTCCTCGATAGTGCCTTGACCCAACTGGCCGAACGCGACCCCCAGCAAAGCCGGATCGTAGAACTGCGCTTTTTCGCAGGCATGACGGTGGAAGAAACCGCTGCCGTTCTGGGGATCTCTGCCGCAACCGTAAAACGCGACTGGAGCATGGCGCGGGCATGGCTGGTACGCCGTATAAAAGGAGGAGAAGTTGGAAACAAGAGCAGACTGGCAAAGGATTAAGGAGCTGTTTGGGCAGGCGCTCGAATATCCTTCCGAACAGCGTGATGCGTTCTTGAACAATGCCTGCGGCTCCGACACTTCCTTGCGGCAAGAAGTTGAGTCCCTGCTGAAAGCTCACGATTCTTCGACCGCACTGCTTCAAGAGCCCTTGATTCCAATTTCAAGCGCGACCAAGAATCGCTCGGTCGGTCCCTATCGGCTGCTGGAAAAAATAGGCGAAGGCGGAATGGGGCAAGTGTGGCTCGCCGAGCGTACCGACGGCACGCTTAAGCGTCAGGTGGCCATAAAGCTTCCCCATGAAGGCTTTCAGAGTGCTGCTTTCGTAAAACGCTTTGCCCGCGAGCGCGACATTCTGGCTTCACTCTCACATCCGCACATTGCCACGCTCTACGACGCAGGCGTCGCGGAGGGCCAGCCTTTTCTGGCAATGGAGTACGTCGTAGGCGAAACGATCACGGCTTATTCAGCGCGGTTGAACCTGGCGGTGCGCGATCGTCTGCAGCTTTTTCAGCAGGTGCTGGCCGCGGTGCAGTACGCGCACTCGCATCTGGTTGTGCATCGGGACCTGAAACCCTCAAACATTCTGGTGACCCCCGACGGGCAAGTCAAATTGCTGGATTTCGGTATTGCCAAGCTGATTGGCACCGGGGAAACTGCAGAAACTGAGCTCACGCAGCTTGGCGGGCGGATGCTCACTCCCGATTACGCCTCACCTGAACAGATAACCGGCGCTCCCATCAGCACCACAACTGATGTATACGCGCTCGGAGTAGTCCTGTATGAACTGCTCACCGGTTTCCGGCCGTGGAAGCGCTCCTCGCGCGGCATGCTTGAGGATGCAATCCTGCACGCCGATCCCGCGCCACCCAGCTCTGTCGCAGTCAAATCGAAGAAGGCGCTCCGTGGCGACCTGGACGCGATTGTGCTCAAGGCCCTACGCAAGGAACCAGGCCAACGTTATGCGACCGCCGACGCCTTCGCCGAAGATTTGCGCCGGTTCCTGATCGGCGACCCAGTAATTGCGCAGCCGGAAAGCGCCTGGTACCGCACCAGGAAATTCCTCATACGTCAGCGCTGGGCGGTATTATCCGCCGCCGCGATCGTGCTCGCGCTCGCATTGGGCTTGGGGCTGGCGCTCTGGCAGGCCCACATCGCGCGCCGTGAAACCACGGTAGCCACCGCGATGGAGAAATTTCTCGAGGATATTTTCCGCGCCAACAGTTCGGACCAGCAAGATCCCGTCAAGGCACGCCAAACGACCGCGCGGGAGCTGCTTGATATCGGCGCCGGCAAAATTGACGGCGAGCTGGCCGGCGTTCCCGAGGCGAACCTCAGAATCCTGAGTACGCTCGGCGACATGTATTTTGATCTTGGGCTCGATGACCAGGCGGTAGAAATGCAGCGCAAGCGCGTCGCGGTTGCGCGAAGGCAATTTGGCAACAATTCCGAAGAGCTCGCGAGCGCGTTGATCGATCTTGGAGATGCGCTACATTCCTCCCACTCCGTAAGCGAAAGCGAAGGTGTTCTGCTCGAAGCCAATCGGATTCTAGATCAACGACGTGACTTCGGCTCGCTGGAGCGCGGAAATCTGCTGATCATGCTCGCCCAGCACTATCGAAGTTCCGACCTGAAACGAGCGCTCGACTACTCGCGCCAGGCGACAGAAGTTCTCCGGCGTTATCCGACTGACCCCGAGCTCGCAGAATCCTTGTTCCAGCAAGCCGAGCTGCTTGACGTACTAAATCAACCTCGCGAAGCCGAAACGCAAGTGACCGAGGCGCTGCAACGGTCTATCAAACTTCAGGGAGACCCTAATCCTAATCTCGCGCGTTTTTACGCCGGTCAAGGCCAGATTCAGCAGGAGCTGATGGAATTCGCGGCCGGCGAAGATAGTATGCGGCGCGCCGCAGAAGCGGCAAGGAAAGTAAACGGCGATGACCATGTGGACACGCTCGAGACCGAGTTGCGACTGGGATATTTCCTGGTCGCCACCTCGCGGCCGTGGGAAGGTTTAGAGCACATTGAGCGGGCAAAGGAAATCGAACTGCGCATCCGCGGAGAGGCTGACCCGTTCTTCGCTCCGCAAGTATTTCTGGAATACGGCGGGGCGCTGGCGAGCGTGGGCAAGATCGAGGAAGGGCTGGAATACATATCGAAAGCGGTCGAAAACCGCCGCAAGAATCGTCCCGGCACGCAGTACCTCGGGCAGATGCTGGAGCGAGAAGCGCTGGTCCAGATCGAACTCGGCCGCTATGAAGAGGCACAACGCCTGTCTGACGAGGCCGCCGAGATCGCGAAAAAAGTAAACTACCCAACCAGCTTTAACGCCATCGACGGACGCGTGCGCTTACTGCTCACCGCCCGACAAATACCGGAAGCAGAGGCAGCTTTGAATTCGTTTCATCCTGCCGTTCCCGCCGAGGGTACGCTGTCGCAGGATGCGCTGAGAGCGCAGGTATTGCGGGCAGAAATTGCGCTGGCCCGCAATGATGGCGAGACCGCGGCCGGCGTCGCCGGGGAAGTCACTAAGTTGCTGGCTGCCAGTCCTGCGCGCGCGTACCTGAAATGGCTTGAGGCGCGAGCGGTATTGGCACAGGGCCGGGCCGAGCTGTTACGTCACCATCCGTCCGAAGCACTCCCATTGATTCAGCGGAGTGTGGAGTTACGAGAAAGCATCATGGATCCTAATAGTCCGGCGCTGGCCGATTCCCGCGTGGCATTGGCGACCTGCTATTTCGAACTTGGCGATCCCACGCGTGCCACGGCTTTGGCCGCCGCCGCCCAAAACGCATTTGCCTCGCATCGCGAATTGGGCAAGCAACACACCGCGCCTCTGCACGACCTGGAGCGGAGGCTGCATCACATCTCGACATCACAGCAGGCATATCTCGATCATAGATAGTTTTTGTGCGTTCTTCATCGTCGGCTAATAAGGAAAAAATGGAAACAAAAGCAGAGTGGCAACGAATTAAAGATCTGTTCGGCGCAGCGCTCGAACGAACTCCCGCCGAACGCGACGCCTTCTTGCGCGAGGCCTGTGGCTCAAACAACGCGATACGTGAAGAGATCGAGTCCTTATTGATGGCCCACGACTCCCCGGTGAGCATTCTCGAAAAACCAAACCCGCTGCTTCCCGGCGCAACCAGCCCTCGCGCGATCGGCCCGTATCAACTGGTGGAAAAAATCGGCGAAGGCGGCATGGGACAAGTCTGGCTCGCGGAGCAATCCGCTCCTTTGCAGCGTCGCGTGGCTTTGAAGCTGATTCGCTGGGGAATGTACGACGACGCGTTGATTCGTCGGTTCCAGGCAGAGCGGCAGTCGCTGGCGGTAATGGACCATCCTTCCATCGCGAAGGTCTTCGATGCCGGGGCCACTCCCGAAGGCCAGCCTTATTTTGTGATGGAATACGTACCGGGCGTACCGATCACAGACTTCTGCGACCAGAAAAAATTAAAGATCAGAGACCGCCTGGAACTTTTTATTGAGGTTTGCCAGGGCGTGCAACATGCGCACCAGAAAGCCATTATTCATCGCGATCTGAAGCCCGCGAACATTCTGGTGACTGAAGTCGACGGCAAGCCCGTGCCCCGCATCATCGACTTCGGATTAGCAAAGGCGCTCGACACCGAGGGCGGCGGGCAATCCATTTACACCCAGTCTGGCGGTTTCGTGGGAACGCCCGGCTACATGAGCCCGGAGCAATGCGACCCTTCAACGCCGGACGTGGATACGCGCACGGACGTGTACTCGCTGGGCGTAGTTCTTTATGTGTTGCTGACCGGGGAGCCGCCGTTTGATGCCAAGGAACTAAAAAAGCAACCATTCCACGAGATGGTGCGCCTGCTTCGCGAGCAGGACCCACTGCGACCGAGCAGCAAGATCAGTTCAGTCGCGAAGACTTCATCCGCAACCGCCGAGGCGCGCAACACCGAACCAAAACAGCTTGTGACCCAACTGCGCGGCGACCTCGACTGGATCACGATGAAGGCCATCGAAAAAGATCGCGCACGCCGCTA
>DATIYR010000095.1:0-7993 GCA_035517535.1 Terriglobales bacterium | reverse complement strand
AATCTGCAGCGCGAAAATTCGTCGTTCCGAAAAGTGGCCCGCCTGATCACAAACTTGCCCCGCGATTGCTCGCGGCATTTACAATGCACAGTTTCGAACTCCGCATGGCGCGTTGCAACAGGGAGAAAAATGAAACTGAATCGAATCCTGCCGGTGATTGTCGTATGCTCGCTTTCAATATTCGCGTGGTCGCAGGGAAAACGTAAGGTGGTTATCGATCAGGATGCAGCTGGCCCCGGCGGCACCGATCAGCAATCGATACTCATGCTGATCCAATCTCCGCGAACTCAAGTCTTAGGAATCGCCGTGGTTACCGGCGATGGCTGGTTGCATGACGAAGTTGCGCATACCTTGCGGATGCTCGAACTGATCGGCCGCGCCGACATTCCGGTGGTCCCCGGAGCCGAATATCCACTCGTCAGGCGCAAAGCGACGACTGAATTGTGGGAACAACGCTATGGCTATTTCGATTGGTTAGGAGCGTGGACTCCCGGCCTTTATCATCCGCCCGACCAACTGGGCAAAATGCCGGAAGGCATGCCGACAACCAAACCTTCGGATGAGGACGCCGCACATTTTCTCATCCGCATGGTGCATCAGTATCCGCACGAGGTCACGGTCTACGAGGGCGGCCCGATGACAAATCTCGCGCTCGCCATTTCCATTGACCCCGAATTCCCCATGCTCGCGAAGGAATTAGTTTTCATGGGCGCAAGCCTGAGCCCGGTAACAGACGATCCGGAGTTCATTAATCTACCGCGCCACGAATTCAACATCTGGTTTGATCCGGAGGCCGCCCGCATTGTGCTTCGCGCTCCCTGGAAAAAGATTGTCTGCACCACCGTCGATATCTCCGTAAAGACGAACTTGACCCCGGAACTGATTGACCGGATTAAGAAGAGTGATACGCCGGCGGCAAAATACATCAGCACGTATTCGCGCCTGCGCCCTAAATACAACTACCTTTGGGATGAACTCGCGGCTGCGGCGTGGCTTGATCCAAGTATCATCACGAAAACTGAAACCCGCTACATGGACGTCGACCTCGATCGCGGCGCCGGTTACGGAAACATACTGACCTGGTCGGATCGCGACAAGCCGAAGATCGAACTTCAGCCAATAGAAATACAGGATGACCTGGATAAAGAAAAGTTTTACAACATGTTTGTAGATCTGCTGAGCGCGCCGACGCCGAGGAACTAGATTTACTGCGCGAGTTGTTGCAGCAGAGCCTGGGCCTGAGGATGTCCCGGATGCTCTTTGAGTAATTCCCCCAGCACGGCGCGAGCCTTATCGGGAGCATCTTCAATGGCATAAACGCGAGCGAGATTTAAATACGCCTGATCGAACTCCGGCGCGACCCGGATGCATTCCTCAAAGCTCGCAACCGCCTCCGCAGGGCGATTGGCGCGCAGATACAGCACGCCCATGTTGTTGAGCGCTTCCGGGTAATTGGGGCGAAACTTCAACGCCCGCTGCAGATAATCAGAGGCGTGTTCTGTGTCGTCGAGTTGGGCAAAGACCATTCCCAGGCTGTAGTTTGCGTCCGGGTCTTCCGGGCCGACTGCGACCGCGTGCTCCAGCACTTCCCGCGCCTCCTGCCAACGTTTCTGTTGACGATAAGCATTCCCCAGGTTTTCGAGCGCCACCAGATGATTGGGACTCAACTCAAGTGCCTGCTCGAAATCCTGAATCGCTTCGTCGGTCCTGCCTTCACGTCCAGCCAACAGTCCGAGATTATTCCAAGCATTCGCAAGCGTATCTGGATAGCTCGCCCGCAATTTGGTTACGCGCTCAAACGCGTCCTGTGCGGCTGAGTTGTTGCCCTGCTTCAGGTAAACACTCCCCAGTCCATACAATGCTTCCGCGCTTTCGGGATCATTCTCAACCCCGCGCTCGAACCACGCTGCTGCCTGGTCGTAATAGCCGCGCTGAAAGAAAATCGAACCGCATGAAAGATAGTTGCGGGGAAATTCAGTGAGATCGGTTACGCCGGAAAAGGGAAGTGCTCTTGCGACTCGGTCAGTATTCGCGCGCGGGATATGTCGAAAGTCGTCCTCGACATGATCGGGATTCATCTTACCCTGGTACACCTTCACGATCTCCACTTGTTCATCGAGGAGAAAAGAAGTGGGCAGGGCGAGATCGCGATGACGGTCGAACAGATACCGATAAAGAATGTTGTAAATGGCCGCAACATCATCGGACGCGCGAACAACTGGAAACGAGAGGCGCAGTTCTCGCGTGAGTGCTTCGGCTCTGGCTCTGCCGTCCGCATCGTCAACATTCACCGTGAGCAATTCGAGACCCTTTGCCGACCAGAACTTATATCGACTTTCCAGAGTTTGCAAATTGGCGCGGCAAACTGGTGATGCCGAATTCCAGAACATCAGCAACACCGGCTTGCCACGAACTGCGACGAGCGTTCTGAGTTTTCCATCCTGGTCTGAAAGAGAAAAATCGGGCGCGGCAATCGGCGAGAGCAGCCAAGTTTCGACATCGTCAGGCAGCGGTTCACCTTCGCTTCTTTTATCGACACCACCGGCGTGCTCACTGAGCGATTGCCTGTGGGTTGTGAACGGCTCAATTCGGACCGGAGCCGACCCTTCCGCAACCCAAATGGTGTGATTGGCCGGAAGATCGTGCAACTGCTGAACCAATCCACTGGGCCAGCGGATCGACGCGCTCACCGTACCGCTCGCGTTCCCCAATCCAAAAAAGATTTCCTTACTGTGTTGAGAAAGAAATCCCGAACCGGCCTGCAGGGTACGGATCTGGCGGTTCTCTCCCGTCGATAGCGTAATCACCGCACCGATCGCATCGCGGTTGCTTTTCGTGCCACGCAGGCGCAACGAGATGGACGGTGGCAAGTCGGCAACCACATTTTTCAGCAATCGCAATTGCGGCGCATTGCGATTTTTCAGGAAAACTTCGAGGCGGCCGTCGTGATCGAAATCGGCGAGGGCGAATGATCTGCCATCTTCGACGAAATCCAATCCAACCGCGCCCGAAGCATCAGAAAAAGTACCGTTGCCATTATTGGCATAGAACACATTGCGCTCATAGCCGCTCCAGGTGTTATCGGAGCGGATGAGTTCGTTGATTGCATTCCATCCCTGTTCGTAGGCGTGTTGTGGATTGGCGTCATCGGGCGAATTGGCAACGGTTTGCCGCCAGAAGAAGCTGTTCAAGTCCTGCTTCAAGGGTCCCGAAACCATCCCGTTTGCGATGTAGAGATCCAGAAATCCATCGTGATCGAAATCCCAGGCATCGCTCGACCACACCCACCGCCCTAATCCGGAGCCCGCTGCATCCGTAACATCGCTGAACTTGCTGCCATCATTTCGCAGGAGAGAATTCCCCATTGCATGCTTCTGATAAAGCGCACGGACTGTGGGAGCGGATTGCATCTTGAAATTCGCTTGTGTCGAAATTCGCTCTCCGGCAGCGGTCCACATGTTGCCGACATAGAGGTCCTCACGGCCATCGTTGTTGTAGTCGAGCCAGCACACACTCATGCCGGCGCCGACGTCTTCAACGCCCAGTTCGGCAGCAACATCGGTAAATTTTCCATCTCCATTATTTCGATACAGGTTCTTGCGCCCGAAATCATTCACCACATAAAGGTCCGGCCAGCCATCGCCATTGAAGTCGTTCCATCCGCAGCAGAAACTGTAGCGAGTGTTGTTCTGGTTCAGGGCGGTCTCGGCGGTGACGTCGCTGAATGTGCCGTCGCGATTGTTGCGCATCATGAAATTGGGTGGACCATTGTTCGCGTCGTAATAAGGAAGCGGATAGCGGTATTGATCGGTGCCCTGATAGTAGGAGTACAGGCAAAAATAAATATCGAGCCAGCCATCGCGATCGTAGTCAGCGGCAGCGGCGCCAGTAAAGGCTCCTTGCGGTGACGTTGCGAACTTGAATGCGTCGGGCTGCTGACGGAATTTGCCACCGCCCTGATTCAGGAACAGCAACGGGCCGGGAGTTCGCACCACAATCAAGTCCTGCAAGCCATCATTGTTGATGTCGACGAACAGCGCGCTCGAAGTGTTATCGAGAACTCCAACGCCGGTGGAGTCCGTTACATCCTCGAATGTTCCATCGCCGCGGTTGCGATAGAGGCGATTGGGGAGACCGGCGGGCTGGCATATGTAAACGTCATCGAAGCCGTCGTTGTCGAAATCACCCACTGCAATTCCGTTGTGCCCATAAACATCAATGCCGCAGGCGCCATCGAGGACGGTTCGCCAGTAATCGGAACCGTGGAGCAGTTGATCGTGATAAGAAATATTTGCGCCGAAAGCAGCCGGCGTGATGTCCGCGAAGACCGGATTTGCCGAACGGCTGCGAGTTTCCTCTAATGAAGTCCAGCTCAGGAGCTGAAACTCGTCCGACGGCGACCGTTGCCACTCAAGGTCCCAATAGCCGATGCGCTGCTCTCGGCAGAAATTCTTGCCGGTTCCTACCAGTTTGTAACGAACACGGGTCCGTACTCTCGGCAAAGCCGCATCGATCCGGGTGATTTGAAATTCCGCGGTCAAGATTCGCGAAAATTCGCTCAGCGACGCACGTAATTGCTCAAGGAAAGCATCTCGCGAGATCCCGTTCTGTGGAAAAGAGGACTTCCAAACGTCGATGATTCCCGCGCGCACCGTTTTCAACTGAGCGCCCGAGAACGACATGCCAGAAAAACTGTCGTCCAAGCATCTCGCAATCACATCGACTGATGTCGGCGAATCGCACAGGCCCGCGCCCCAGCTTCGTAGGATTGCGTCGATTTGCTCGGCATATTTCTCGTTGACGAAATCGTCCGCACCCGCTGCAACTTTCTTCAGCATGGCATCGAGCGGCAGTTGCGACCGGTAGTGTGGATGTAGATGGAAGTCAGGCGCGCCGGAAGACCTCGCAGCCATGTCCTCACACAAACCAAACTTCAACATCACCGGGGAGGCGAGAAGGACTGAAGCTCCTTTGCATGACCGGATCAGAAAATCGCGGCGCGTGCCGGCCTGAGGCTGAGGAAGATTTGCGAGAGTATCGCTGGATTTAGACCGGCTCAGAACAGAACCCCTGACGATGCGTGTGTGCAGCGAAGTTATCAGCCGCGCTGGATGAAATCAAGCCTACCACTGAGCGCGCAGGCGCTCGCCGTCGTCGCGCGCCCGGTCTGCTATAGTGGCCTGATTCGGAGGTGTTGCATGTCACGCATCGTGCGCTGCGGGCTGATTCAGGCGAGCAATGAACTGGGGCCAAATCATTCGCTGGAGAAGATCAAGAAGGCGATGATCGAGAAGCACCTCAAATTCATCGATCAAGCAGCGCGAAAACGTGTGCAGGTTCTCTGCCTTCAGGAATTGTTCTATGGTCCCTATTTTTGCGCCGAGCAAGAAACCCGCTGGTATGAACTCACCGAGCACGTACCGGATGGTCCGACTACGCGGTTGATGCAGAAGATCGCGGCCAAGCATGGCATGGCGATTGTAGTGCCAGTATATGAAGAAGAAATGCCGGGCTTGTATTTCAATACGGCTGCGGTCATCGACGCCGATGGCAAATATTTGGGCAAGTATCGCAAGCACCACATTCCGCATGTGCATCCTGGATTTTGGGAAAAGTTTTACTTCACCCCCGGCAATCTCGGCTATTCCGTTTTTCAGACTAAGTTCGCGCGCGTCGGCGTTTACATCTGCTACGACCGGCATTTTCCCGAGGGCGCGCGCATTCTGGGGCTGAACGGCGCCGAGATCGTCTTTAATCCCTCCGCGACCGTCGCAGGTCTCTCCGAATATTTATGGGAACTGGAACAGCCGGCGCATGCCGTTGCCAACGGATATTTTGTTGGCGCAATCAACCGCGTAGGCCGCGAAAAGCCGTGGAACATCGGCGAGTTTTACGGTAAAAGTTATTTCTGCAATCCGCGCGGAAAGATCATCGCGCAAGCCAGCCGACATAAAGATGAACTCCTGGTTGCGGACCTGGATCTGGGAATGATCGAGGAAGTTCGACGCGTCTGGCAATTCTTCCGCGATCGCCGCCCTGAGAGTTACACGCCCTTGACCGCACAGACGGGTCGCGCAGTTGCCGCAGACTAACTCATGAGCACACCGCAAGCGTCTCTGAGCCCTTCTTCGATATCGAGAATCGAGGCAAGCCCGCTTTACAACCCAGACCTCGCGCCGGCTACTGGCGAACATCGCCATTGGGGCACGTACAACTACGCCGCGCTCTGGGTCTCGATGTCGGTCAACATTCTCACCTACATGTTGGCCGCGAGCCTGATTCAGGGTGGCATGAACTGGAAGCAGGCGGTCGCCACGGTTTTCCTGGGCAACAGCATCGTGCTGGTTCCCATGTTGCTCAATTCGCATCCCGGAGCGCGTTACGGAACTCCGTTTCCAGTTCTAGCTCGCGCGTCGTTCGGAGTGTTAGGCGCAAATGTTGCTGCTGTGCTGCGCGCACTCGTTGCCTGCGGATGGTTCGGCATTCAAACCTGGATCGGTGGCGAGGCAATCAGCACTCTCATTGCAGTACTCGCTCCCGGCTGGTCGCATTTTTCCTATGGCCCGGCAATATGCTTCCTCGCGTTCTGGCTAATCAATCTCGCGGTGGTTGTAAAGGGAATCGAATATATTCGTTTTCTTCAGGGAATCAGCGCGCCGATTTTGTTGGCAGTCGGTTTGCTGCTGCTCGCGTGGGCTTATCACGCCGCCGGTGGCTTCGGACCGATGCTGGCCGCGCCGTCAAAGTTCAGCAACTTCTCGGAATTTCTGAAATTTCTGATACCTGCATTGAATGGAACGGTTGGCTTCTGGGCGACAGTCTCGTTGAACATTCCCGACTTCACGCGCTTTGCCCGTAGTCAACGCCAGCAGATGATCGGACAGGCCTTGGGCCTACCGACGACGATGACGTTGTATTCGCTGATCGGAATCCTGGTCACGTCGGCAACTGTCGTCATTTATGGGACTGCGATCTGGGACCCGGTGCAGTTGCTGAGCCGGTTTCATTCACCGGTAGCTGTGATCATCTCGCTGCTGGCGATTTTGCTGGCCACGTTGAACGTGAATATTGGCGCGAATGTGGTTTCGCCGGCTAACGACTTTTCAAATCTCTGGCCGCGGAAAATCAATTTTCGTTTGGGCGGCGTGATCACCTGTTTCATGGGCATTGCGCTCATGCCCTGGAAGCTGCTGGCGAATTACAAGACGTTTATCCTCGGATGGCTCGGCGGCTATGCCGCATTTCTCGGACCGGTGGCGGCGATCATGATCTGCGATTATTTCGTGATCCGCAGACGCATTCTGGCGCTCGACGATCTTTATTTGCGAAGTGGAGTGTATGAATACGCGCATGGATTCAATTGGCGCGCATTAGCCGCTTTGGGATTAGGAGCAGGAACGGCGTTAGTGGGCTTGGTGATTCCTTCGTTGCGAACCCTGTACGACTATTCCTGGTTTGTGGGATTCGCGGTTTCGTTCGTCGCCTACTACGTGTTGATGAGAATGCAAAGCGTTCCGATGGCAACGGCACCGGAACCAAGCTGAAGAGCATCATGGAGGAGTTCGCGAGCAGCGCGCACTGCCGGCAACATCTATTCGTGACGTCATCCCGATGTCCCGCGCTTTTACCAGCGGGACGAGGGATCTCGCGTGTAGAATCCGCGCCTATCGTTCACGCCAGATCCCTCGCCCGGCTGAAAAGCGCCGAGTTTCGGGATGACGCAATCCAAACAATTTGAGATCGAAGGCGAGGCAGTTTACTGGCTGGTGCTCGACGTCAGAGGCAGTTTACTGGCTGGTGCTCGACGTCAGTTGAAGGCCGCCAGAATTTCCTTCTCGTACTTCTCCAGCGTGTCTTCCTCGTCGCCGCACATCAGATAAATATTGAATTGCGTCACGCCCACGCTTGCCAGTTTGCGCAGTTTTTGACGATGCGCTTCGGCAGGCCCCACCATGCAAAAGCGATCGACGACCTCGTCCGAAACAAATTTCGA
>DATIYR010000094.1:0-11418 GCA_035517535.1 Terriglobales bacterium | reverse complement strand
GGGTCCGGAGGTGTTTACAGACCTTAAAGCTGAGGTGAATACGAAATGCGCATATTGTTCATTGCAGTACTCGAACTGTTCGGAATATTCGGGTTTTGCCAGGAACCACAGATGCCGATTCAGGCCTTGCCAGACCCGTCCGTCGCTGCCCCGAAGCGAAGCGGACCCGGGGCTGACGCGGAAGTCTCACCCCTGGAGATGAGCGCCTGTAAGGAGAATGCCGGGTATTGTTTCGACGCGGGACCGTTCCTCGTCAGGCTCATGCAGGTGACGGATGGCGTAGAAGGCACTTACAACGTGGTTCGACTGAACCTACAATTGGAAAATCTCACGCACGGTACTCTTGTCCTCGCCTATCGTGCTCACACCAGTATTCTTGTGGACGAATTCGGAAATACTTACTTTTGTTGTACGGCCAAGACCGCCCCGGACACCAGTGCAACTGGTATAGCGGTTAATCAGGGCGAAGTGAAAGATACCGATTCACAACTGGCGCTGGAAGCCGGTCAAAGTGGCAGTATAACGTTTAGCGTGGAAGGCCATCGTGCCCACGCGCAGGAGTCGCCCTACTTCCATTACGACCTGACTATCGAGGAAATGGATCCGAACAATCTACGCCGCGTTCAGCGGCAGTATGGGATTTATTTCGGCGATTTCACTGCGACCTGGCACACTATCCGACAGAAAACGCAGGCTCACGACAGGCATTAATTCGGGACCCACACTGTGTGCATCAGCACCTGCTTGTGGGGCCATCGTCCGAAGCGGTCGGCGAGGCGTCATCCCGAAGTCCCGCGCTTTCACCAGCAGGACGAGAGATCTGGCGTGGAGTATACCGGCCCGAATGTTCATCCGTCACAGACAGACTCAGCGCATTGTGCGAATGTGATGCACGCGAGATCCCTCGCTCGCCTGAACACCGGCTCGGCTCGGGATGACCCGCCGCACTCAGACGAGAACCAGCAATCGCGGGCAGCTAGCCGATTTCTTCTTTCAGCGGCAGATCGCGGGAGGAACCGCCGACGCTGACCGTACGCTTGCCACTCGGCATGAGCCACTTCTGATCCTTTGTGGACCAGTACTGCAGCTGCCGCTCGGGAACGTGCAGTGTAACGGTTTTTGTTTCTCCCGCCTTGATGCGCACGCGGTCAAAGGCGACGAGCGCGCGCACCGGAAATTGTACGCCGTCGGGAATTTCGCTGGGCGCGCCGAGATAGACTTGGGGCACTTCGTCGGAATCCATGTCGCCCGTGTTCTGGATGTTCATGGTCACATCCAGCCCGCCATCGGCGGCTTTGGTGATTTTGAGGTCTGAATATTTGAACGTCGTATAGCTCAGACCGTAGCCGAACGGGAACAGCGGATCGATATTTTCCCTATCGAACCAGCGATAGCCAACGTTCACGCCTTCGCTGTATGTCGTCTTGCCGTCGACGCCTTTGGAGCTGCGCTCGGGGTAGCGCGGATCGGTGGCGGCATAATCGGTGAGGCTCTTGCCCCAGGTCACCGGCAGGCGTCCTGCTGGACTAGTCTTTCCAAGCAGAATGTTCGCCGTCGACCAGCCGCCTTCGTCGCCCGGCCACCACATTTCGAGCACGCCCTTGACTTTCTCGACCCACGGAAGCGCTACAGGTTGGCTGGTGTTGAGCACGACGATCGTATTGGGATTGACTGCGGCTACATCTTCAACGAGTTTGTCCTGATCGCCCGGCAGCCCGAACACCGGCTGAAGCCGTGTCCACACGAATACGACTGCGGTCTTTGCGTTCTTTGCCGCTGCAATCGCGGCAACGTAATCTGCTTTGCGTTTCTCTGGCGTGTACCAGTTCAGGCGAAGTTGCACGGGAGAACCTGACGTATCCGGTGTGATTTTGATTTGAATCTGGTGCGGACCGGCGGTCAGATCGACCGCGCGACGAACATTGTCCAGTCCGTCTGGCGTGGGCACGACGTTGTCCTGGTTGGCTTGCAGGATGTCTCCATGAACGCCGCCCTGGAATGCGCCGGTTCGCGCCAACTGCTTGCCGTCCAGCGAAATTATGGCGTTCGTGCCCATCGCCTGCAGATAGATCCAGTAATTCCCGGCGTGAGGTGGCGTGAGCGTCCCCTTCCACGTCAATGTGGAATCCGGCGGCAGCGCATTGCCATTCTTTTTCGTGAAGTTGAGCTGGGCGTCAATTCTTTCGGTATGTCCGTCCGTACGCGACAACCCCGGCTTGCCATCGTGGTTGAGTGCGCTGGCAGGAATGGTTGTGCCGGTCATGTCGTCGGCGACGGCGAATTGAATATTTGCATTCCCCGAAATTTTTTTCATTGCCGCCAGCGGCCCAACTTGCCGCCACGGCAACCCAACCGAACGCTCGCCGTTGATGCCGATTGCGTCAATCTGGGCCGCCGTCGGGCCAATCAGCACGACTGAATTCAACTCATCGGACTTCAGTGGCAGAATATGATCTTCGTTCTTCAACAGCACAGCGGAATCTTCGCCGGTCTTCTCGATAATCGGCGCGTTGTCCTTAATGTCCTGCGGCGTGACGTTGTGCTTTTGTTCGCCATCCATGTATCCGAAGTGGACGATCTCGTAAAGCACATGTCCGGCGGCGCGCGTGACCGTTGCTTCGCTCACGTCGCCGTTCCGGAGGGCTTCTTTCATCCGCTCCACACTCAACTTCTTGCCAAAATCGCCAGCGTTGAAAGGCGGCGGCGGAGGCTCTTCGGGAATATGCCCGCCGAACATGGCCATGATGTTTTCGAGCGCGTTCGGTGGCGGAGGAGGCGGCAGCGGCTTGAGATCAAAGAATGAGGGGATCGAAAGCGCCGCTCCCGGCTCCGCCTCACCCGGCATTTCCATATCGAGGCCGGCGTTGATGAAGCTCACGGCGTGCACCGCACCCCAATCGGAGGTCACAAAGCCCTTGAAGCCGATCTGATCGCGGAGAATTGTGGTAAGCGTGTCTTTGTTGCCACAAGCGAACGTGCCGTTCACGCGATTGTAGGAGCACATGATCGACGAGACCCCCGCCTGCACTGCCGCGTCGAATGGCGCGACGTAAACCTCGTGCAGGGTTTGATCATCGACGAAGATGTTGCCGCTGTTGGAGTCGTAGGCGACGAAGTGCTTCACCTGCGCCATTTCGTGCTGGGACTGAATTCCCCTGATCTCCGCCGCACCGATTACGCTCGTCAAGTAAGGATCTTCGCCAAAGGTGTTGTAGCCGCGGCCGAATTCGAGGTCGCGATCGATGTTGACGAACGGCTGGAGTGAAACGTCAATGCCGTTGGCGCGGTCCTCGCGGCCGATCACCAGTCCATTTTCCTCGGCGTCTTTCATGCTAAAAGTCGCGGCAACGCCCATGGTCGCCGTCTCGGCCTCAGAGGGAACGCGGGTGAGCACGCCCGGCGGCCCATCGGCAAAGCGCAGTCCCGGAATACCCAGCCGCGGCACGCCCGCCAGATAACCCGCCTGTCCCTGGTACACCTTGGGGTCCTCCTGCGTGCCGTGAATCAGCGTGAGCTTTTCATTGAGCGTCATCTCGCTGAGCAGCTTGTCCACGCGCGCATCACCGGTGACCACCGGGACCGAGCCTTTATCAGCCGCAAATACAAAAACAGCCGAACATGCGAGCAGCAACGACACCAGTAGCGATTTCATGTGGGCCTTTTCTCTTGAATTTGGAATTGTCGAGATGAGAGGTTTGTCTTCAAAACGTTTGAGACGACCTGGCGTACTGGCCAGGCGGCTTACGCTCTTCCGTAGGAAACGAACATCAATGGCAGCGGGAGAGATTGTAACGCAAGGGCAGGAGCCCGAGCCAATCCACGGTGAAACTTTTCAGGGTTGCAATTTAGATCGATTTTCTGAGTTGAATGTATTTTTGAGGAGAGTTGTCGTAGCCCCCCCCAGTTACCCTCGCGACGTGTTTCCACTGTTGCAGTCGTTCGTTGCTATACCAATGCCTGGCATAACTCCTGCGAATGCAAGCATCTGATAGGCATCTCTAAACGAGAAATATATCCGGAGATAAAGTGCTATGCCCAAAATCCTACTCAAAGCCGCAGTGTCGGCGACGCTGCTGTCGTTCTTCCTGGTCACCTTTGTTTTCGCGCAGAACAACGGTTTGCCAAGTGCTTCGCAAGAAATCAATTCACACCCGCTGTCCACACAGGACAAGCAGTTCCTCGACAACCTGGCCAAAGACAGTCAGGGGGAAGTAGAGGTTGCACAATATGTCGAGTCGAAGACCAACAATCCGAAGGTGAAGGAGTTCGCGCAGCGAATGATTCACGATCACACCATTCTCGATGCGGAAGTCAAAGAAGTGATGGATAAACACTCGATGTCAATGCCGCAGCCGATGACCGCCGAGCAGCAGCAACTTCTCAGCAAGCTGAAGAATGAGTCCGGAAAGCAACTGGACCAAACCTTCATGGAGGCACAGGTAAAGGGGCACGAAGAGGACCTGAGCAAAATTACACCGGAAGCTGAGCACGAAGCGAGACTGCAGCCGATCGATCCGACGGTGGGCGAAGTCGCCCAGGAAGCGCGGCCGGTAATTGCTGAGCACCTGAGACTTGCGAAGGAAGTGGCGCGCGATGTTGGAGTGAATTCAGCTACAGCAGGTGGCAAATAGCTCCGACGAGGTCTGGCAACTCCAGGCCGCCCGAGTCAATGATGCCCCTGATTGGATGTAATCTGGTTGTCCGCACCAGCGCAACTTGAGCGGCGTATCATTACTTCATCGTCCTTCATCGTCGCGAGTTCATCATCGCGGGAAGGTGAAAATGATTCGTCAACGGATATCCAGGCCGGTGTTCGCCATCGTGGGACTGTTTTGTCTGGCGGGAATTGTTCCTCTCGTGATGTTTTTCTCACGCGAACCCGCGGTGGCGATGATCATGAGCATTTACGTCACGATGGGAATTTTTCTGCTGCTGGCAGTGCCCGATCCTGCGGCGCACCGCAGTTTTATCCTCTTTGCCGGATGGGCTAACGTGGCCCACGCAGGGGTGATGGCAGTGCAGGAGTATCTTCGGGTGATCAAGCCGCAAGAATGGGTCGGCGTGGTGCTATTTGGAGTTATCGGCGTTGGGTTAATTGTGCTGACTCCGCTGAAGCAATCGGCCACTCAGGCCTCGGCAGCGGGGGCTACGAGATGAAAAAAGGTCACGTCGCTGAGAATTCCTTCGTCAGTTCTGCAAATTGCGAAACGTCGAAGAAGCCGGAGAGATCGATGTGGCCGGCGAGAGTGCTGCGCTCTTTGCCATCGACTAGAATTTTCACCCGCGTCAGGCCGGGAATATTCGCCGCGAGAGTCTCGACCATAGAGGCAACCGTGAGTTCCTCGGGCAAAATGCCGGAGACCTGGCCGTCGACGAAAGGGGAATTAAGATCGATCACGGCTAGTCCGGGGTCGACGAGGAACACATTGCGAATGTCGGCGCCCATTGCCAGCGGATGCGGCGAGTTCTTCGACGTATAGATATTGATCAGCGCCCGGAGTACTGATTCGGCCCGTGGTTGACGTGCGGAAGCGAGCGGCACCGAAACCGACTGCGCGCGCAAGGTTCCTGCCCGATCATCTGCTACGTAAATGGTGACCTGCTCCTTTGCGCCTGAGGTTGGTGGTGCAACGTGTTGCGCTTTCGCCGAAACTGTTACACGTTGTGAAATCCACTCCCGACGTCGCAGCTGCCAGACGTAAAGCGCCATTGCCATGGTCAGGGCAAACAGGAGCGCGATGATTACGAAGAACTGGCGCTGGGTCAATGCTGCGCTCCCGAACTTTGAGCGAGGGCAGGAATAATGCCCGCAATGCCATTCGCCAGCGCGACCGAAATCTTCTGCTGAAACTCGGGAGCGATGAGCTGGCTTACATCGGCGCCCGTCGGTGAGATCTCAATCGCGAGCGCCGGGGCAGTAATGCTGTTGAGAGGCTGCACTGGGGCCATCAGCGCGCGTGCGGATATTCCGGACCTCTGCAGCGAGCCGGCAAGTTGTTGCTCGACCGTGCGGCTCGCCGCGAGAGATGCCGATTGCGCGGTGTTCCAATCAATGAAAGGTCCGTTGTTGTTTACGGCCTCGGGCAGGATCGCGGAAAACAATGTTGCTCCCCCGCCTTCGGAACTTGCGTGCAAGCAGATGTAGAGCAGCGGATGGGCTGCATTGGCTTTTGCCGCCCGATCGTCGGTGGATAGGTTCACATCCGCCTCTCGTGTGAGTTGAGACAGAATGCCGCGCGAGGTCAAGTCCTGGCGCAACCGGCGCGCAAAGGCGAAGTTCACATCTTTCTCGAGAATTACCGGGCTGAGCACCGCGCCTGATTCACTTCCTCCATGTGCCGGATCGATCATGACCGCGGGCCTTGGCGGAGTAACGACGGCCGGGGAAGCCGGCGTTTGCGTGGGCGGAGCCTGATTGGGCGCGGGGGGAACGGTTTGCGCCCAGATCACGCCGAAGCAGATGAGAAGAGCAAGAACACCCGCGATTGTCCAAATTCGCAAGCTGGCCGGAAAATTACTCCAATGCATAAGTTGTGAGACCGCTCAGCAGTTTGGGATAAAAATCGGTAGATTTTTGCGGCAGCACTTCGCCGGCGAGTGCAATGTCGCGCATTTGCTCGATCCGTACCGGATTCATGAGGAATGCTATTTCTGCGTGACCGGAACGGACCTGCTGCAAAGCTTCTACGGCATCGCGAATATAGGTGACATTTTTTTGATTACGAATTGCTTCTTCGGAAATGCCGAGGGCGTTTTCCAGCAAACACTTGTGCAGCTGGACGACATCGAGCGACTGCTGACGAACGGAAACGTTGTGAAAAATATGATCGGGGCTCGAGGGCCGGCTCAGCAGGAATGCCCGATCACGAAAGATTGCCAGAATCGAGCTTCCGGTGTGGGCGGCTTCCTTGAGCATGGCAACTGCGCGCGGCGCACTGAGCCCAGGGTCGGCCTCTTCCACGCTGAAGAATTTGCCGGCTGCCGTGCGGAACCGATCCGCGGAAACATTTTCCAATCCGTGAACCACGCGATGGGTTGGAAGGATCAGCAAGCCGGGGCTGTCCATGTTTACGAACGTCATCATGGCGAGTTCGTAAGGCGCTGCTTTCGTGCCTTCGCGCGACTTCGTGTCCTTCGTGGTTGAGTCTGAAGCTGTTCTCCGCTCATTTCTGTAAGTCAGCGCGGTTTCGTAGCGATGATGGCCATCGGCGATGATGAGTTTTTTGTCCCGCATTTTGTTGCGCACTCGCTCAATAATTCCCGAATCGGGAATTCTCCACACCCGATGTGAAACTCCATACTCGTCGTTCATTTCCATCTGGGGGGGATCGGCTGAGGCGAGGGCGCGCTCAATCTCGCTGGGGGGATCGCTGTACAGCATGAATATCTGGCCAAAGTGGGCGCGGGTAGCACGAAGCAGATCAAGCCGGTCAGCTTTCGGCTTGGAAAGAGTTTGTTCGTGACGAAAAACGATTTCCGCAGAATAATCCTCCAGCTTGCCAAGCGCGATGAATCCTTGGCGTTCAAATTGCACAGCCTCTTTCGCCGATGAAGATGGTGCGGAAAATCGCTGCACGTAGCGGTAGAGGGAGGGTTCGGGATCCTGTCTCAAAATCCCCTCTCGCCGCCAATCGCGAAAGCAATCGGCTGCACGGGTATAGACGTTATCGTTTGAGCGATCGCTCGGCTGATGTTTGCCGAGAATGATTCGCACCAGGTTGTAAGGGCTGGCGGAATAATAGCGATCCTGCATTTGCGGCGTGATCTTGTCGTAAGGCTGAGTAGCAACTTCATGCAGATTCGCGCGGGCGGGATCGTAGCGCAAGGCGCGGAAGGGTTCTATGTGGGCCATTGGAAGGAAACGAAGAAATTGTACCAAGCGGCCGATTTCACTTTGCAGTGTTCACGCCAAAGCTGCGCCTGACGGGCAGAGTGGACAAACTTTTGCGCAAGACTGGAATCCAAGTTTCGTCGCGCCAGTGCGTGACAAAGATTTAACACGGCTTGCCGAGACATGTGATAACATCCTGCGTAATTACGAGGATTATATGGCGCGCCAAAACGGGCGCGGGTCCTCTCGACCCCGGGTTTCAATCCGCATCGCACCGCCTCTAGACCTCTTCTCGGTTTCAAGAGCGAAAGACCGCCTGCGCATCCTGGTTCAGTTTCTGGGTGCATTTTGCTTCGTGCTGTTGATTACCGGAGCCGGGTTTGCCCAGGACGCGGATGTGACAGATATCCACATTTCGCCTCGGATCGAAGCCAAGCCCGAGAGCCCGAATGTGCTCACCGACCAACTCGGCCTTCGCAGTCCGCTGATAAAGTCCAAAGTCAATCTGGTGCTCGTGCCGGTAACGGTTACCGACCCCATGAACCGGCTGGTCACCGGGCTCGACAAAGAGAATTTTCAGGTCTTCGAAGGCAAAGAACAGCAGGAAGTGAAGGATTTTTCGAGCGAAGACGCGCCGGTGTCGCTGGGCATCATTTTTGACATGAGCGGCAGTATGAGCAGCAAGATCGAGCGGGCGCGCGAGGCGGTGGTGGAATTTCTCAAGACCGCCAACCCGCAGGATGAGTTCTTCCTTATTACTTTCGCCGACAAGCCGGAAGAGGTCTCCGGGTTCACGCAGGATTTTGACGATCTGCAGAATAAACTGCTGTTTACTCAGCCCCGGGGCCGCACTGCATTGCTGGATGCGATTTATCTCGGACTGAGCGAAATGCGGCAGGCGAAATATCCGAAAAAAGCCTTGTTGATTATTTCCGACGGTGGCGACAATCACAGCCGCTACACCGAGGGCGAGATCAAATCCATGGTGAAAGAGGCCGATGTGATGATCTATTCCATCGGCATCTACGATCATTATTTTCAGACGGAAGAGGAGCGCCTGGGGCCGGCGCTCTTAAGCGATATTTCTGATCTCAGCGGCGGTCGGTCGTTCACCATCGATAACCCGAACGATTTGGCTGACGTCGCTACAAAAATTGGAATCGAGCTACGCAACCAATATGTGCTCGGATACCGTCCAAAGAACCCAGGGCATGACGGCAAATGGCATAAGATAAGAGTCAAGCTGCTGCCGCCAAAAGGACTGCCACCGCTCCATGTATATGCCAGAACTGGGTATTACGCTTCCTCGCAATAGTGCACTCACCAGAGTAGCCGCTGCATTGGTGTTGTTGGCCAGTTTAGCGGCAGCCCAAACCACAAATACCAACCAAGGTGCGCCCAACGCGCAAACGCCGCAGGCCGAACCGCCGCAGAATTCCGCTCCGGCGCAGCCCGCGAATCAAGCTCCGGCGCAAGGGCAACCTGCGGCGAACCAGCCTGCGACGAACCAGCCGGCAGGGCAATCCGCTAATGCGCCCGGCGGCCAAGCCAACCAGGGCCAGGCGCCGGTTGGAGAGGATAATGGCGGGTTTGTCTTCCGGGCAGAGTCCCGCGAAGTCGTTTTGCATGCCACGGTGGTGGATGATAAGAATCGCCTGGTCACCACGCTGAGCAAGCCCGATTTCACCGTTTTCGAAGATGACAA
This sequence comes from Terriglobales bacterium, assembly GCA_035517535.1. GTDB lineage: Bacteria > Acidobacteriota > Terriglobia > Terriglobales > Acidobacteriaceae > Gp1-AA145. The sequence continues at coordinate 1,882 of DATIYR010000094.1, read as the reverse complement.
ACCGCAGCAGATTCGACATTTCCAGCGCGAAGATCTTCCGGTAGCAGTCGGAATTGTGATCGACAATTCCGGTTCCATGCGCGAGAAGCGCGACGCGGTCAACAAAGCGGCGCTCGACCTGGTCAAGGCCAGTAATCCGGATGATCAGGTATTCGTGGTGAATTTCAATGACGAATATTATCTGGATCAACCGTTTACGGGTGATCTCAAGAAGTTGCAGGACGCGCTGGAGCATGTGGAGGCTCGCGGCGGAACCGCATTGTATGACGCAATCGTTGCCTCGGCGGATTACCTCAAGGAATCGAAGTTACAGCGGAAGGTGTTGTTCGTAGTCACCGACGGCGAAGACGATGCCAGCCAGGAGAGCCTGGAGGAAGCGATTCATCGCCTGGAAGCCGAAAATGGGCCGGTGGTTTACTGCATTGGCTTGCTGGGGGAGGAAAGATCGCGGCGGGCAAAACGCGCGCTTGAATTGATTGCGGAGCGTACGGGTGGGGAAGCGTTTTTCCCTCCGACGCTGGACCAGGTGGATGACATCAGCAAGAACATTGCTCACGACATTCGCAACCAGTACACGATCACCTATGCTCCCACCACGCCGAAGAGTGTGGGCGGATTCAGGACCATCCACGTAGATGCACACGCCAAACCATACAAAAAACTCATCGTGCGTACCCGCACCGGCTACTATCCGGGACAGGAAACTCTGGGGGCCGGGGGAGAGAACTGATCGGTTGATCGGGTCATCGGTTGATCGCGAGCCCCAATTTAAGGTTGCACCTCCAGTTGGGCAATTCTGAAGCTGCATCCTTAGTCCGGAATGTATTTGATTCAGATCGCCCGATAGACAATCATCCGATCACCAGATGACTCAATTGACGCGTTCTACGCGCTTCCTTACTCTGTAGGGTGCCACTGATTTCCGACCCCTGCCTGCGAGTTGCGGATGATATCACCGAACTGGTTGGGCAGACCCCCATGCTGCGCCTGAAGCGGATGGTCTCTAAGAGCTCAGCCGATGTTTTCGCCAAACTTGAGTACCTGAATCCCGGCGGCAGCGTAAAAGACCGCGCAGCCATCGGCATTATTCAGCGTGCCGAGCAGGAAGACCGCCTGAAACCGGGTGGCACGATCGTTGAGGCCACAGCTGGAAATACCGGAATCGGTTTGGCGCTGATCGGAGTCAATCGCGGATACAAGGTGGCCCTATTCGTTCCGGAAAATTTTTCGATCGAAAAAGTGAAAATCATGCAGGCGCTGGGCGCGACCGTGACCCGCACTCCGGACGAGGACGGCATGAAAGGTGCGATCGAGCGAGCACAGGACTACGCGAGGAAAACTCCGGGAGCTTTCATGGCGGGGCAGTTCGAAAACCCCGCGAATCCCGATTTTCATTTTGAAACTACCGCCGAGGAGATTTTCCAGCAGATGGAAAGTCGGCTCGATGCAATCGTCATCGGCTCGGGGACTGCGGGGACTTTCACCGGAATCGCCCGATTCATGAAGAAGAAACTGCCGAAGGTGTTCACCGTTGCCGTCGAAACGCAGGGATCGGTCTTAGGCGGTGGCCCTCCCGGGCCGCACAAAGTCGAGGGAATCGGCGCGAGTTTCGTTCCCAAGAATTTTGATCGTTCCGTGTGCGACGAAATTCTGATGGTGAGTGACGACGATGCATTCGATACGGTAAGCGCCCTGGCGGCACAAGAAGGCGTGCTCTCGGGTTCAAGCGGCGGCGCTAACGTCTTTGCGGCGGCGCAAATCGCGAAACGCCTGGGAGCAGGGAAGCGGGTTGTGACGATGATCCCGGATTCGGCGGAGCGGTACTTATCGAAGAAGATTTTCGAGGGTGGAATTTGAAAGTCAAAGCTCCTCGTTCCGGCTT
>DATIYR010000093.1:0-5660 GCA_035517535.1 Terriglobales bacterium | reverse complement strand
CGTCCCTCAACTCCGGGAACATCCAGGCCCAGAGCGCTACCACGACAAGAGTCCCGACGCCGCCGAGAATCACGGCTGCAACAGTTCCGAACCAGTGTGCCGTCAGGCCCGATTCGAACTCGCCGAACTCGTTTGATGTTCCGATAAAAATCATGTCGACGGCATTCACCCGTCCGCGGACCGCATCCGGCGTGGCGATTTGAACCAGTGTTCCACGCACGACCACGCTCACCATGTCCGAAGCGCCGACAAAAACGAGCGCAATCAGCGAAAGCACCAGACTATGCGAAATTCCGAACACAATGGTGAAGGCTCCAAACCCCGCCACGCAGAACAGCATGATTTTGCCCACCCGGCTGCGCAGCGGTTTGTACGCAAGCAAGACCGCCATGAAGCCGGCACCCACTCCCGGCGCGGCGCGCAGCAGTCCCAGGCCCCATGCGCCGGTGTGCAAAATGTCGCGCGCATAGACCGGCAGCAAAGCCACAGCGCCGCCGAGCAGCACGGCAAACAGATCAAGTGAAATTGCGCCGAAGATCAGCTTGTGGTCCCAGATGTAATGCAAACCAGCCAGCACCGAACGCGCGCTGACTTCTTCGTGTGGTCTCTCAGGTTGCGGCAAGCTGACACGAACGAGCGAGGCGATGGCAACCGCCGTGACCGCAAGCGCGACACCGTAAACTCCCGCTGGACCGCCAAATGCCGCGTACAGCAAGCCGCCGATCGCGGGACCAAGAATCGTCGCGCCCTGGAAGATGGTGGCATTCCAGGCCACCGCATTGGGGAACACTTCCATTGGAACGAGCAATGGCAGCAACGATCGCGCGGCCGGAGCATTGAAAGCCCGAACCACGCCGAGCAGCACCAGCACGCCATAGATTGGTCTCACGTCATGCGTTCGCACACGCGCGATCTCAAAGAGCAGCGCGTAACAAGCCGCAAACCCGATGTAGCAAAGCATCACGAGGCTTTTGCGGTTGAAGCGGTCGGCGGCGTGCCCAGCCGGAAGAAATAACAGGATGACCGGCACGAACTGCGCCAGCCCGACCAGGCCGAGATCGAGCGGACGGCGCGTAATCTCGTAAACCTGCCAGCCGACTGCGACCGACTGCATCTCCAGCGCGGCCACCAGAAAAAAACGGGCCACGGTAAACAGCGTGAAATTGGAGTAGCGGAACGCAGTCAGCCCTGCGTGGGCATGAGCTTCGGGCGCGGACATGTCCTTCTAATTTGCCACAGCGAATCGCGGAGCACTAGCGGCATGGCATTTGACTTTTGCTTCGCCATGGAGCAACATTCGCAACCGGCATTGAAAGGAGGTCCCATGCCACATTATCTTCACCAGGTTGCATATTCGAGCGAAGCATGGCAGGCGCTAGTAAAGAGTCCACAAGATCGCGTTGAGGCGGTGCGGCCGGCAATCGAGCGGCTCGGAGGCAAGATCAAGGACGCGTATTTCTCATTCGGCGACTACGACGTGGTGGTCATAACCGAAATGCCGGACAATGTCAGCGCCGCAGGTCTGGCGATGGCATTTGCAAGCGGCGGTGCATGCAAGAACGTGCAGACCACGCCGTTGCTTTCGGTCGCGGAAGCGGTTGAAGCGATGAAGAAAGCCAGTCAATCGGGCTATAAACCGGCAACCGCCAAGGCGCGCGCAGCGTAATCCGATACGAAGCTCAAAGTGAAGGCGACTTTAACGAAGTCGCCTTTTTGTTCTCGCCAGAAACGAGTTAAGCTGAAATGAACAACTGAAGCTTTTGGTTCGTGGCTGAACGCCGAGTACCGATTGCTCAGTGCTTCTTTCATGCGCTTCGAATTTTTCATCGCATCCCGTTACCTGCGCGCCAAGCGCAAACAGGCCGTCATCGGCGTGATTACGATCATTTCGATCGCCGGGGTCGCCGCTGGCGTAGCGTCGCTGATCATCGCGTTGGCGGTAAACAACGGATTCCGTCAGGACCTGCAGGAGCGGCTTCTCGGTTCGACTTCACACGTGAATCTTCTTCGCACCATGGATGACGGCATTCGCGACTGGCGTCCGCTGATGGCGCGCCTGGAAAAGGAGCCACACGTTGTCGCTGCGGCGCCCGATATTTACGAGCAGGTGCTGATTTCAATCGGCTCGAATGCGCGCGGAGCGGTGCTCAAGGGGATCATTCCCAAGGATGAGCGGAAAGTCAGCGATCTGCTGGACAGCGTGAAGCAGGGATCGGTGCAGGCTCTGGAACCTGCACCTTCTACGAATTCGGCGGGCGGGGACGCCAGTCGCCCCATTGCAGATAGTGCGGATTCCCTCGCGGCGGTGCAAGAGCGGCAAGCTTCCATGCCCCCGATACTTCTCGGTAACGAAATGGCCGATGAACTCGGCGCGAAGGTCGGTTCCATCGTGCTGGTGACGAGTCCGCAGGGCGAACTGACTCCATTCGGCATGGTCCCCAAATACGTTCGCTTCCGCGTGGTCGGAATCTTCGACTCCGGCTTTTACGATTACGATTCTTCCTGGGCCTTCACGCGCCTCTCCGACGCGCAGCATCTTTTTTCGCTCGGCGACGTCATTCAGATCATCGAGTTCAAAATCGACGATATCTACAAAGCTCCGCAAGTGGGGGACGAGCTTGCGCAAGCCGCCGGCCCGGGATTCATGGCCACCAACTGGATGCAGCAGAACAAGCCTCTATTTCATGCTCTGAAGCTGGAAAGGCTGGTCACCTTCATCACAGTTGGATTGATCGTGTTTGTCGCCGCTCTGAACATTCTGATCTCACTCATCATGATGGTCATGGAGAAGACGCGCGACATTGCCGTGCTGATGTCGATGGGCACGAGAAAGTCGCAGGTTAGAAAAATCTTTGTGGCTCAGGGGGCGCTGATCGGGATTGTCGGCACCGCGATCGGGTTGATCGTGGGATATGTTCTTTCCTACTTCGGCGGCCACTATCACGTGTTCGCACTTTCGCCGGAGGTGTATTCGATCGATTACGTTCCCTTCGCGCCCCGGGTAATGGATGGAATTCTGGTGACGGTGGTCGCGGTGGGAACGTCTTTGATTGCGACGATTTACCCTTCATGGTCGGCGTCGCGGATTCTGCCGGCGGAAGCGCTGCGGTATGAGTGAGCCTCGGGCAGCTGGGAAGGACGCGGCTTCAGCCGTGCCGAAGCTCCGTGATCTGCTTAGACGGCGCCGGTGAAAGCCGCACCCTCCCGACGTGCACTACTTTTGTCTCTCTACTGCCGAAGTGTCACGCGCGTGCGCAACCGCCGAGCGGTATTGATAATTCGACCCCAGCTCACAGGTGGTGTAGCCGCTGCGCCCAGTGTCGCCGTCCGCAATATGCTCCACGCGTTTCACTCTGTACATGCGAAGCGTATAGCAGATGCCACCGTTTAAGACGGTTGATCTCGGCGCCAGAGGGCGTCCCAGATCGACGCGGGTCTCCTCGTTCGGAAGCAGCAAACCAGCCCACTCCAGGAATTTTTGAGCAGAAGGACCGCGGGTGAATGCGCCCTGTGCCTGCGCCGGAACCGTGGATTTTTCTGATGACGGCCGATCATCCGCAGCCAGCACAACGGTCGCGAAGGCAGCAATCAGAAGAAGAACGAACAGAGGTCTGGCACACTTCATAACCAACCCTCCTGATGCGAAGGATTATAGCTCCAGCAGTTCTCAGTTTGAAGCAAGCCTGTTGCGATAGACGCACCGTCCGACCGGACGGTAGCAACGTCATCTGCCGGTCCGTGTTTAAATAAATCAGGCTTAAATGAATCAGGCAAATTTTCGCGGGATGTAAAGCTTTCTCCCTGGAACTCTGCTTGAGACGAGGAACATTCCATTTGCATCTAAATCAACAGGCGTTGCGAATCGAAGGACTGACAAAGGCCTTCCGGTCCGGCGCCTCAGAACTGGTGCTCTTTGAAAACCTCTCGTTCGAAGTCGCACAAGGCGAGATGCTTGCAATTGTCGGCGCCTCGGGTGCAGGGAAGAGCACTCTGTTGCACATTCTCGGAGCGGTTGATCGGCCTTCGTCAGGTGAAGTATACTGCGCGAAATTGCGGCTGAGCTCTTTGGCGGACGATGCCGCGGCTGATTTTCGCAACAAGGAAATCGGCTTCGTCTGGCAGTTTCATTACTTGCTGCCGGAGTTCACCGCGGTTGAGAACGTGGCCATGCCGCTTCTGATGCGCGGGGATCCGAAGGCGCAGGCCGAAAAAGAAGCCGAGAGCTGGCTGCAGGAAGTTGGGCTGGCGCAGCGTGTGAATCATCGAGCCGGCGAGCTTTCCGGCGGGGAGCAGCAGCGGGCGGCCTTGGCCCGAGCGCTGATCACCCGGCCAAAGATTTTGCTGGCCGACGAGCCGACCGGCGATTTGGATAGCCGCACGGCCGAAGTGGTTTTTGAATTGATCTCCCGGTTGCATCGCGAGTATCAGTTAACCTCCCTCATCGCGACGCACAACTTCGGTTTTGCCCGCCGTTGTCACCGCGTACTGCGGCTGGAAAACGGCAGAATCGAGGAGATCATGCCGGAGAACCTGGTTGAATGAGGGGAAACGATCGATCTAAAAAGTTGTAGAGCCAGATCGGTTTTAGGAATGAACCGAGAAAAGTACGGCTGGCAGTGGTTCTTAAATAAAGGAGGAACTGCGATAATGAGTCGTGGTTCCTTTCGTAACCGGGAACAGTGGTAAAACATAGCAAGGCCCATCATAATGAGGATATGGGCGCGATGATCGCAACGTTTTTGGGGTTCCGGAGAAATGGGTGCCCCGCCTTTCGTGGTTTGCGGAAGGTGGGTTAGGCCTTTCGTCTCTGGAGGATTCTGGGGGAAGGGGCTTATGTTCGAGCGTTATACGGAAAAAGCAAGGCGCGTCATATTTTTTGCACGCTATGAAGCCAGCCAGTTCGGCTCTCCTTATATAGAGACCGAGCACCTGCTCCTGGGACTCCTGCGCGAAGATAAAGCTCTGACCAACCGCTTCCTGCGCTCGCATGCCTCGGTCGAATCCATCCGCAAGCAGATCGAGGGACACACCACCATTCGCGAGAAGGTTTCGACCTCCGTCGATCTTCCGCTGAGCAATGAGTGCAAGCGCGTGCTTGCTTACGCTGCAGAAGAAGCCGAGCGCCTGTCGCACAAGCACATTGGCACCGAGCACCTGCTCTTGGGTTTGCTGAGAGAAGAAAAGTGCTTTGCTGCGGAGATCCTGCACGAGCGGGGATTGCGGCTTTCGACCATTCGCGAAGAACTCGCACGCAGCAGCCAGGAAAAAGCCCAGCCGCAGCGCCAGCGTGAGTCTTCTTTATTGAGCGAATTTTCTCGCGACCTGACGCAGGCTGCGATGGACAGCCAGCTCGATCCGCTGGTCGGGCGCGAGAACGAACTCGAGCGCGTGATTCAGATTTTGTGCCGGCGCACCAAGAACAATCCAGTCCTGATCGGTGAGCCGGGTGTTGGCAAGACTGCAATCGTAGAAGGACTCGCGCAGCGTATCGCTGACGGCGAGGTGCCGTCATTTTTGGCTGATAAGCGAATCCTTGCGCTTGACCTTTCGCTGATCGTCGCGGGAACAAAATATCGCGGGCAATTCGAAGAGCGGCTCAAGACCATCATGAAAGAGCTGATGGAGTCGCAGAACTGCGTCATCTTCATCGACGAGCTGCA
>DATIYR010000092.1:0-3371 GCA_035517535.1 Terriglobales bacterium | reverse complement strand
GAGCGTGTCTTCATCGAGCAACTCGAGCGCTTTGCCGATCTGCTCATCGAGCCACAGGTAATATTCGGGAATCGCATTCTGATAAGGATTTCCCGGCTCGAACTGTTCGTGCTTTTCGTCAAAAAAATTCCAGAAGCCGTGGTGCATGCGATCGAGCCCGATATCGACGAAGTGGAAATAGTCCCACTCCTGCTCTTTTAGCAGCCAGTGCACCACTTTCCACTGCTTCTGGCTCATGCGAAAGATTTCTTCCTTGAGCCAGTCTTTGCGGTCAGTGCGGAAGTTTTTCACGTCAACCGGATATTCGCCCACGAGTTCGTTTATTTTCGACTTGAAACCCGGCGGATGAGTGAACTCATTTTTAGTTGTGTCCGGCGTGAGAAAACATCCGACGCTGATTCCGTTGATACGGCGCGGCGGGTAATTAGGCGGCACACCAACGATGATAGATTTCTTGCCTTCCCGGGCCAGCTGGTCCCAAATGGCAAGCGCTTTGATCGAAGCAGAATTTGCAAAGCTCAACTTCTCATAGGAATAATCGACGCGGTTGCGAAAGCCATACACGCCCAACGAACCGGGATCCTGGCTGGTGCACATGCACATCCATGCAGGAACCGTAATCGGCGGGGTAACGCTTTCGAGTCGGCCGTAAACTCCGGCATCCATGAGGCGGCGAAGATTCGCGAGGCGTTCATCGCCGAAAACAATTTCGGGCGCGGCGCAGTCGAGACCGAGAACGCAGATTTTCATGAAAGCAGTGAAGTTCCTTCCATCGATTTTGGAACCGGAACTCCTAAATAATTCAGGATTGTGGGCGCCAGGTCAATGATGCTGGGAGTCTCGCTCGGGTGTACCACCCTTGTCTCTTGGTTCTTTGAAGTGACAGGGTTTTGATTGACGAATAAAACTCCTGGCACAGATTCGGGATCAATAATGTGATCTCCGCTCCACCTGCGCGCGTTATCTTCGATCAGCGAATTCGCAAATCCGCCCACTGCGCTCTGCCACGACACGCGAAATCCCGGGCAGAAGTTCACCAACAAATCCGGAGCATTGGCGGCGTAAGGACCGGAATAAATCTCTTCCCGGCGCGAGACACTGCGGACGGCCATGCATCCCGTCTTCGCATCTGAAATCCCCGCAAGCCCGGAACGAATTGCATTGCGCACACGCTCGGCTTCGGTTCCTTCCTCGAGAATTCCTTCGCGCTCGCGGCCTTTCAAGTTCAAATAGATTCCTCCGAGCCCGACAGCATACGCGTAGGTGCGCGACCAATCGACAGTTGCAAAACCATCTCCCAACTGCTCGCTGGGCTTTCCGCCATTCTTCAGCACAAGCAGCCCGGTCTGCTGAAGCCAGCTATTCGTATCGAATGCCCGTCGAAATGTATTGAAGCCATGATCGGAGAGAACAATCAGCAACGTATCCTCGTCGGCTTTGTCCAGGACGGGAGCAAGAAGCTGGTCGCAGCGGGCATAGTAATGCTCGATAGCGGTGCAATAATTCTTCGCCAAATCAGGTTCGTACCCCGGGTGCTGCTGGTCGCGAAATCGCCAAAGCATGTGCTGTAAGCGGTCCGGCGTGTCGTAAAGCAGAAAGAAAAATCCTTCCCGAAAGCGGTCCAGTTCGAAATTCATCAGCCGCTCGCGCTCTTCGAGGACCAACTCGCACTGCGCCAGATACGCCTCTTCGTCGAATCGCCCGTTGTTCAATCCATTGTGGTCTTCTGCCATGCCCAAAGTTGAGAAGAGACCGACTCCAGCGACCACATCCTTGGCGTAATTCACCGGCGATGAAACCGGGAACAGAGGCGCAACGGGATCGAAATTCACGGCTGTGACATAAAACTCGAGGTGTGGCTCGATCTGCTTGACGTAAATTCTCGCGATTCCCGCGACGGATTGCAGCATCGACAATTTAAATTTGAAGCGAACCCAATCGCTCCAGGTGTTCTCTCCAACTTCGATCCGCTCCGGAGTGCCTCCAGTTTCAATCAGTAATGCGCGCTGATCCTTTTTGACGTGCACCTTGATTTCGCACACGGCATCTGTCCCCGGCGATTGCCGCGCATTTCGCGGGCCAATGATGTGCGTCTTCAGATCGTCCCCGGAGTCGAGTAGTACAAGCTGTTCACTCTCGCGCTCATGCGCATGCCGATCTTGTGTGTAGAACGTGCCTTTGTTTTGTGCGCCACGCAGATCTGGGACGCCAACTCCCGCAAGCATGCGTCCGTTAATCTCATCCGGAGGAAATGTGCACGGACATCGCAAAACCACACTCGGAATGCCTGCCCGGCTCAGCACATTCCACAGCGGCTCGCCCTTGCGCTGATTAATTACTCGCGGCGCAGAAAAGGCGTTCTTTGGCCGTTCAAAGTGGCTCAGCGCTGCATCAGGCAAATATGTCTGTGGATCGCGCGAGATGAAATCAAAAATTCCATGCCCGCCGGGGTTCGTTCCGGTTGCGAATGATGACCATGCTACGGGAGTTTGCGCGGGATAGGTGGTTCGCAACCGCGAATAAAAACCAGACTGGCGAATACGCGCAAGATTTGGCAGCTCGGCGCGTTCCAGCATGGACTCGACAATGGTGGGTTCAAGCCCATCGAGTCCAATTACGATTACTTTTTTTTGCAATCAATCGCCTAGGAGGAAGTTTTCGTCGTGTCCTGCTCTACCGGCTCGGACACTTCGGGCCCGCGGCCAATCAGCTTCAAGAACAGATTGACGACCTTGTTCCAGAAAATAAGCAGAAACCCCACAATGCTCGCAAGACCTGAGGTCACGGTCATTACCTGGTCCGGGCCGGCGTACAAAGCAAATAAATCGAAACGCATGGGTTCTCCGTTAGTCGCGCGAATGTCTTGTGAGAGCTGTTGTATCTAGGATATCAAATCCCCGAACCCGCCCGGTTGGTAACCAATGTTCTTACGACAGTGGCTTTGTTCAGGGCGAGATTTCCTTCAGGAGCGCCGCAATCGCGGCCTGGCCTTCAGGAGTATTCGCAAGATTGTTCAACTCGCCGGGATCATTCTTCCAGTTGTAAATCTGCGGGCTGTATTTCTCGTGAACAATGAGTTGCCATTGCGGCGAGACCACCGATTTCATCCAGCCATCGGTTGCGATCGGTATTTTCCCCTGCATTGCGCGGTCGGCGGCGACGATCGTGTTCGTCTGCGGAAGTTCAGAAATTGCGTCGGGCCATTGTTGAGTTACAGGATTTTTCCATAGCGTGTCCAGCGAAGGTCCCGCAAATGGGTCCTGCTTTGCGCCAATCAAATCCAAAACCGTGCTCGCAATCGCCTCGTTTTCAACCGGCTGAACAACACGAACGCCTTCAGGAATGTGTCCCGGATACGAAATGATCAGCGG
>DATIYR010000091.1:0-4674 GCA_035517535.1 Terriglobales bacterium | reverse complement strand
TCCCGCCGGTGGTGTCAGAGGAGCTGACCCTGCCTCCTTTCGGAAAGTTCTGGAAGAGCGGATTTGCCGAGCATTGCTCGGCCCGTACGGGCGTGGACGCCCGTACCCACATGTTCTATTTTGAGATCCCTCGCGCGGCTTGGAAAAGCCGCACTCGGGGCAAGGAAAGGAAACAATTTCAGTGTTAATGATTCGTCTGGCGCGCGTGGGTGCGCGCAAGCAGCCGCATTATCGTGTGGTGGTGATTGAAAAAGAGCGGGCGCGCAACGGGCGTCCGGTGGAGATTGTGGGGACGTACAACCCCCGCACTACCCCGGCCAGCGTGGAGCTCAAGCGCGAGCGCATCGATTATTGGCGCTCGAAGGGAGCCCAGCTCTCGGCCCGCATGGTCAAGATTCTGAGTTTCGCTGAGACCGCCGCGCCAACGCCGGCGGCTTAAGTTCCGGCTAATCGCTGCCGAGCCAAGCTCGGCCTGGACGGACGAGGGCGTCCGTCCCCACACGAGCATATTTGGTTCAAATGACTGATCAAGCTCCCAATCCGAAGGCGCTCATCGAGCACGTCGCGAAGGCGCTGGTGACTTTGCCCGAGCGGGTCTTCGTCGAAGAAGTGCCGGAGGATGGCGAGGTCGTCATCGAGCTCGAAGTGGCGGAAGTTGACATGGGGCGCGTAATCGGCAAGTCGGGTAAGATCGCGCGAGCGCTGCGCAATCTGCTGCACGCTGCCGGCGAAAAAGACGGCAAGCGCTACGAGCTGGAGATTCTGGAATAAGAACTTCAGGCCACGGATTCACGCGGATTCTCAAGGATTTCAGCTTTTAGCCGTTAGCTCTTAGCTTTTAGTCAAACCACTCACGGTAACGTCGCCAGCTAAGAGCTAAAAGCTAATGGCTAGAACTATTCAGAATCCGTGTTCATCCGTGTAAATCCGTGGCGGAGTTGAATTCAGGTTTCGTCACCCTGGCCCGTGTGGTCAAGACGCAGGGCCGGCGCGGCGAAGTTGCCGTTGAAGTTCACAGCGATGTTCCGGACCGATTGCATGTGGGCCTAAGAATCTTCGCTTTGGCTGAGAACGATTCGCGGCTTGAACTTAAGATAGACGACGCCTGGCCGCATAAAGATTGGCTGGTGCTGAAGTTCGCGGGCGTCGATTCGATTTCGGATGCCGAGGCGCTGGTCGGAAGCGAATTGCAGGTTCCGCTGAGTGAGCGCGCGAAGCTGGAGCCAGGCGCGGCGTTCGTTAGCGATTTAGTTGGTTGCGTGTTGTTCGATCGCGGACGCGAAGTTGGTGTAGTTCGGGATGTCCGGTTCGGAGCGGGTGAGGCACCGCTGCTGGTGGTCGCCGAAGGGAAGCGGGAGCTCGAAATTCCCTACGCGCAGGAATTTCTGGTGCGAGTTGATCTTGAGCGCAAGCGAATTGAGATGAACTTGCCGGAAGGCCTGCTTGAGGTAAACGCACCGCTGACGGAAGAAGAGAAGAAGCAGCAACGAAAAGGCTTTTAACCGCAAAGGACGCAAAGTTAACGCGGAGGTCGCAGAGAAAAACAAGATCCTCAGCGTTCCCGGCGTGAACTCTGCGTTCTCTGCGGTTAAGGGCTTTAGATTTCCTTCGTGTGACTTCGTGCCCTTCGTGGTTAAAGAAGCAAAAGCACTACCACCAAGGACGCGAAGGCACACGAGGTTGCGATGCAGATAGACGTCATCACCATCTTCCCCGATTTTTTTCGCGGGCCGCTCGATTACGGAATTGTCCGCCGGGCGCGCGAAGCCGGGCTGGTGAAGATTCGAGTTCACGATCTGCGGGCGTTTACCCGCGATCGGCATCGCACGGTGGATGACCGCCCATTTGGCGGCGGCGAAGGCATGGTGCTCAAGCCGGAACCGATCTTTGAATGTGTGGAGTCGCTGAACGTTGCGCCCCGCGGGGAGCGAGCAGGCGCAAAGCAGTCCGTCGCGCTGCTTTCGGCGCAGGGCAAGCGGTTTGATCAGAAAGTCGCATCTGAATTGTCAGAGCTTAGCCGAATCGTTCTGATCTGCGGCCGCTATGAGGGCGTGGACGAGCGCGTCGGAATGCATCTTGCCGATCGCGAAGTTTCGATCGGCGATTATGTTCTCAGCGGTGGGGAACTGGGCGCGGCGGTGATTGTGGATACAGTCACACGACTGATCCCAGGTGCAGTGGGAAACGAAGCTTCGACGCGGCAGGAGTCGTTTGTGGCGGGGCCGGAGTTTGGTGATGGCAATTTGTCGGACAATAGTGTCCGACCCAGACCTAGTTCGTCGGACAAGAGTGTCCGACCCACACCGCCTGATTCGACTTGTGGATCCGGTGGATTGCTCGATTATCCGCACTATACGCGGCCGGCAGAATTTCGAGGAATGAAGGTGCCGGAAGTTTTGGTCAACGGCAACCACGAAGAGATTAAGCGCTGGAGAAGGAAGTCGGCGCTGGAGAAAACATTCACGAACCGGCCTGACCTTCTGGATCGAGTCGAGTTGAGTGAAGAAGATAGAGAGTTGGTTGCAGAAATTGAGAGCGCGGTGAACACTCAATGATTTGTCATTCCGAGTGGCTTTAGCCGCGAGGAACCTGCAGGTCGGGCGCGAAATGCAGATTCCTCAGGACTGAAGTCCTTCGGAATGACAATTCCATAGGGCGTACTGGCCCTGAGAGGATCAGATCATGTCGAACTTAATCATCGAAAAACTGCTTGCGAAGACGAAGCGCACCGACCTGCCGCAGTTTGTCCCGGGAGATACGGTGCGCGTACACGTGAAGATCAAAGAAGGCGACAAAGAACGTCTGCAGGCGTTCGAAGGCGTGGTGCTTTCGCGCTCACGCGGCCCGCAGGCCAGCTTCACCGTCCGTAAGATCAGCTTCGGCCAGGGCGTGGAGCGTATTTTTCCCGAGAGCTCGCGTGTCATCGACAAAGTCGAACTCGTGCGCTCGTCGAAGGTACGGCGCGCAAAGCTTTACTACTTGCGCAGTCTGCGCGGCAAAGCTGCCCGCCTGAAGGATGTCGATCGCGAGCAGGCCACGGCCGCCAGCCGCTAGTTACTTTTTGCCGGGGATATTTCTCATCACAGGCTGCTCCGGCGATCTTCATCAGGTCGCCGGCGTCACCGCTCATTAACCGTCCATAACGCTATAATCGCGTTCTGCAATGGCTTCCTCTCTGCCTCCGCCGAGCCAACAAAGTGGTCCCTATGCCCGGCCTATCGGCAATCAACGGCAGGCGCAGAGAGGTTTTCGAGCAGACATCGAGCGATTCTGGCAGCGCGTCACCGAAGGTTTGGCGCTGAACCAGCTTTGGTTTCAATTTCGCCAGGAAGCGCGCACCAGCTTTCAGCTCTACCGTCGCGATTTTCCCAGAGGCTCGGCTCGCGAACAGTGGAAGCAGCGCGGAACGTTCGACTTCCTGCAAGAGCTTGCCTGGGCGTTTCTCGGAAAGCTGAGCCCGGCGCGCCGGGTTTTACTGCTGATTGGAACCGTTCTACTGGTGCTGCCGAACGGTGGCTTCCAATTTCAGGAAGGCCACCGGGATGTTCAGCTTGTATGGGGAGACCCGCATTTCTGGGGCGGAGTGCTGCTATTCGGTCTGCTCATGCTTGAAGTTGCCGATCGCGTGGTGATGAAACGCGATCTCGAAATCGCCCGCGACATTCAAAGCTGGCTGCTGCCGAGTGCACCGCCGAACGTGCCCGGGCTCGCGATCGCATTCGCCACACGCCCGGCCAACACCGTCGCAGGCGACTTTTATGACGTTTTCCCGCGGATCCAGGCAAGTTCAAGCGAGACACATTTTCTAATCGCCGTTGCCGATGTGGCAGGCAAAAGCATTCCCGCCGCGCTGTTGATGGCCACTTTCCAGGCCAGCTTGAAAACCCTGTCCTCGACTCCATGCTCGTTGCTGGAGCTGGTTGCTGGAATGAATCGCTATGCATGTAACAACAGTCAGGGCGGGCTGCGATTCACCACTGCATTTCTCGCCGAATACAATCCAGGCACCCGCGCTGTCACTTACGTGAATGCCGGCCACAATAACCCAATCCTGCGGCGAAGCTCGGGAGCGATCGAGCGTCTCGAGACTGGTGGATTGCCGCTCGGCATACAGCCCGATGCGGCCTATTCAGTCGGAGAAGTTAGTCTGGCACCCGGCGACTGGCTCGCGATCTTCACGGACGGTTTGGTCGAAGCGGAAAATGCAAGTGCTCAAGAATATGGAGAGGAACGGCTTCTCACCACCATTCAAATGGGCGGCCATTTAGCGCCGGAAGCTCTACTGCAACAGATGATCTCGAACGTCAACAACTTCGTAGGTACAACCCCACAGCATGACGACGTCACGTGCGTGTTGATCAAGGCGATCTAGTCCGCGTTCGAACTGCAGGCACCTAATTGCAATCCAGGAGACGTGTAATGCGGTTTCCGGTCAGACTTACGTTTTCTTACCCTAGATTGCGAATCCTTGCTATTCTCTTAGGCCATGAGCCTCGAACGCTTGCCATTTTTCATGCCATTCCTGTTAGTCATTCTGGTCAGCTTTGCGATTGCTAGCGAGAGCCAGTCGCAAATCCAAAACCAGGAATTGCTGATCGATGCCAACGGCCGCAGCGGAACATATACGATCCGCTCGCAAGATGGCAAAGTTGATTTGACCGCTGGTGTGGCGGC
>DATIYR010000090.1:0-3851 GCA_035517535.1 Terriglobales bacterium | reverse complement strand
CGGTCCTTGGCCAGTTGCACGAGAGTATTGCATGCGGCAGTGGCGGATTTGGAGCTCAATATGTTCTGAATCTCGTCGTTGTTCACTTGTCCCCAGAGTCCGTCAGTACACAGCAGAAGCACGTCTCCTGTCCGGATCATGAGAGGTTCAGATGAGTAGTCGGGATAGAGCTCTTCTGCAACACCTAATGCTGCAGTTAATACATGTCTCTGCGGATGATTTGCCGCCTCCTCCGGCTGAATAGCCCCGGCCTCCAGCCAGCGAGCGACTAAGGTATGATCGCGAGTCAGAAGCCGGAGCCGGCCTTCCCGAAGAAGATACAGTCGGCTATCTCCAACATGAGCTAAGTAAAGTTTTCCATTCACAAGCGCAAATGCGGTGCAAGTGGTGCCCATTGCGTTCAGGCCGGGATTTTCGCGCGCACGCTCTTGAATCTTCAGATGCGCTTCGGCAAAAGAGTGCAGCAGTGCCTGCTGTGGGTTAGTTTCGTTTGAGCACACATAAGTCTCGGTAACCGTTTCAACCGCCACGCGGCTGGCCACCTGACCACCCTCGTAACCCCCCATGCCATCGGCGACAATCGCCAAACGTCCCAGGCGCTCAAACACCGAATCGTTTTCGGCTTCCCAATAGCTGTAGCTATCTTCGTTATTTTCTCTGCTGCACCCGACGTCGGTAAGGCCGGCAAGCTCCACGCCAGGACGGGTTTTCATTCGCGAGCCGCTCCAAAAACTTGTGATTATACGCGACCGCGCGGCTGACATTTGTCACGCTATGGTGATGATGATCGGCACTGGTGGGCAGTCTGCGTTTTTACGATTATGGAATTGCCAAGGCAAAGGAGCAAGAATGGCGACTCTCGAAATGTTCCCCGCAATTGATAAAGTTTCGCGAGATAGAGCTGCGCTGATGAACAACGTCAGCAAAAATTATGGACCGGTGCAGGCGCTGAAGGATTTTAATCTTGAGGTGCGGGCGGGAGAATTGACCGCGGTACTCGGGCCGAATGGCGCGGGGAAAACAACTGCGATCAAATTGTTGCTCGGCCTGGTACGCCCGAATTCCGGCAGAGTTTCGGTCCTTGGGGGAAATCCAGCAAACGCCGCAACCCGCCTGCGAATTGGCGCCATGCTGCAAGTGGGGCGTGTGCCGGAGACGCTGCGCGTGCGCGAGCACGTGGATTTGTTTTCCTCTTATTATCCGGAGCCGTTGCCGAGATCCGAGACGCTGGCGATTGCCGGAATTGAAAATTTGCGCGACCGTAAGTTCGGCGACTTATCGGCAGGACAGAAACAGAGAGTCTTATTCGCGCTGGCTATCTGTGGTAATCCTGACCTGTTGTTTTTAGATGAACCGACAGTCGGTCTCGACGTGGAGGCGCGGCGCCTGTTGTGGGATGAAATTCGCAATCTGGTTGCAGGCGGCAAAACCGTCGTACTGACTACGCACTATCTGGAAGAAGCCGATGCGCTGGCGGACCGCGTGGTCGTGATTAACAAGGGTTCGATTATTGCCCAGGGCACGCCGGCCGAGGTCAAGGCTCGCACCGCTGGGAAGAAGATCCGCTGCTTCACTCAACTCACCGCCACTCTCATTCGGAACTTGCCGGGAGTTGCCGACGTGCAGGAAGACCGTGGCACAACTGTCATTCACACTTCGCGTCCTGAGGATGTACTACGAGAGCTCTTCCGCCGTGACTCACAAATTTCCGGTCTCGAGGTGGCAGGAGCCGGATTGGAAGAAGCTTTCCTGGCGCTTACACAAGAAAAAGTAAACTGAGGAGACGAATATGGCTAGCACTGCACTTGCGCCTGCGGCGAATCTGAAACAGCCGAACGTGATCGGCGTCTGCTTTAAAGAAGCAAAATATGAGTTCCTGAAGAACCTTCGCTTCCCCATGTTCTCGGTTTCGACAGTCGTGTTGCCGATCATGTTCTATGTGCTATTCGGCCTGATTATGGGACACCAAGCGATAGGCGGAATTGGCGTAACGACGTACTTGATTCCGGCTTACGGTACATTCGGAGTAATCGGGGCCTCGCTATTCGGAACTGCCGCCGGACTCGCGTCAGAGCGCGGCTTCGGCTGGTTGGAAGTGAAAAAAGCCTCACCCATGCCGACCTTAGCCTATTTCTTTGCCAAAATCGTCATGAGCATGATCTTCAGCGCCACGGACGTGCTGCTTTTGCTCTTGCTGGGCGCGACGTTCGGCGGCGTCCATTTGCCGGCGCTCGTTACATTCAAGCTGCTGCTCACACTTGTGGCGGGATCACTTCCCTTCTGTGCCATGGGGCTTGCACTCGGTTACTTTGCCGGGCCAACCTCGGCGCCGGCGTTGATCAACATCTTTTATCTTCCGATGTCGTTTTGCTCTGGGCTTTGGATTCCGTTCATGTTCCTGCCCAAATTTGTTCAGCGGGTCGCTGTTTACCTGCCTGCCTATCACCTATCGCAATTGGCGTTCCATTTGGTAGGGGCGGGAACCGGAATCGCGGCAAAGACGCATTGGGAAGCGTTGATTGGCTTCGCGCTGATCTGCCTTGGCGTCGCACGAATCGGATATCAGCGCGATCAGCGTGCCCGCGCTTAAAAACCAAGCATCAAATCGGGCCCACGCACGTAAAATATAAAGGGATCGAAGATGAGCCTGCTTCCAAAAAATCGCGAGCACGGATGGGCGCCATACGCCTGGCTTGTCTTCCTCGCCTTCTTCTTTTTCCAGCCAGTGCTCGATCCGCACGCCACCAGCAGACTTTGGTTGATCACCATCACTGCAACAGTCGTTTTTCTGGCGCTGTATTTCACCATGTTTCGGGTTTGCAAGCCTTGGAATTACTTAATCCTTTTTTTTATGGCAGCGATGGGGTTGGGGCTGGGCAACATAAATGTAGGTTCTTCAGTTTTCATCATTTTCACAGCATGTTTCTTGGCCTGGGTACTGGAAACTCCGCAGGCAGTTTTGGTTGCGCTCGGAGTCCTGATTGCGTTGCTCGCGCTGGATGCCTACTTCTTTCACACCGACCCGGGGTTCTGGGCAACGTCTATGGTAGTTTCCGTAGGAGTTGGTTTGTCGAACGTTCACTTTGCCGAAAGGAATCGCGCCGATCGCAAACTCCGCATGGCCCAGCAGGAGATCGAGCACCTGGCCAAAGCTGCGGAACGAGAACGGATCGCGCGTGACTTGCATGACGTGTTGGGACACACGTTGACGCTGATCGCTGTGAAATCTACGCTTGCGGGAAAACTGCTGGAGAAGGATCCGAAAAAGGCGAAAGCCGAAATTGCAGATATCGAGAATGTATCGCGCAGCGCCCTGACCGAGATTCGCGACACCCTGCGTGGCTATAGCAGCTACAGACTAGATGAGGAATTACGACGCGCGAAATCGACACTCGAGAGCGCGGGGGTTGCGGTCGAAGCTGAATCGGTCGAAGTGCCGCTCACTCCAGCGCAGGAAAGCGTAGCCGCGTTGATCATGCGTGAGGCGGTCACGAATGTGGTTCGGCATGCGCAAGCTCGCCGTTGCAGTCTTCGAGTTGCTCGAAACAACGGTAACTGCGTGCTCGAAATCCAGGACGATGGCCGCGGCGGAGTACACGATGAAGGCAACGGATTGCGTGGCATGCGCGAGCGGGTGGAAGCATTAGGCGGGACTCTCACGCAGAAAACCTCTGCCGGTACAAGACTAAAATTCGAATTTCCGCTTATCGTCCCCGCAGACAGAACCAATTGAACCCTCCGGCAAAAACCGCTCGCAAGATCATTCGCGTGGCGATCGCAGAGGACCAGGGAATGGTATTGGGTGCTTTGGCTACGCTGCTTGAAATCGAAGGTGATATCAGCGTCGTAGC
>DATIYR010000089.1:0-15778 GCA_035517535.1 Terriglobales bacterium | reverse complement strand
CGCGTGGAACCACACGCAGTTTGGAGGCGGCGGTCAGAACGGCGGCTTCAGCAACAATTTCGGTTCCGGGAACTTTGGCCAGTACACCTCGGCCTTCGATCCTCGTGAATTCCAGCTGGGAGCGAAGCTGATCTTCTAATTCAGGTCTTCCCTTATCCGCCCCACTCAACCGAACCTGGTGGAGTGGGGCGTTTCTTTTTGTGCTGATCGTCGCGCTGATATCGATCAAAGAGTTCAGTTTGGTGCAGACTGAGCGGAACTGCGCATGATCTTGCGATAATACGTTTGACATCTCCCTCTTGCGGTTACTCATGGTTCAGATTCGTAGAGCGTCGACTCAGATTCACGTCCTGATTTTTCTGTGCGTTCTGGTTTGTACTTCGGCTACAGTTTTCGCTCAAAGCGCTTCGCCCGAAGCAGCGATGAACTTCGAACGACAAGGAAGGTTTACCGAGGCGGCGGCGGTTTGGCGCCAGGTGACGAAGCAAAATCCGAACGATGCCGGAGCTTTTGCGAGCATGGGAGTCGATCTCTCGCGAGAGGCGAAGTATTCCGAAGCTGTCGCTGCGTATAAGAAAGCGCTTGAGTTAAATCCGAGTTTGCCGGGGATTGAATTGAATCTGGGCCTGGCCGATTTCAAGCAGGGACATTTCGCTTCCGCTGTTGGGCCACTGAGCGCCGCGCTCAAAGAAGATCCGTCCAGCGTGCAGGCCCGGGCGTTGCTGGGAATGAGTTGTTACGGCGAAGGAAAGTTTGCGGAAGCTATCAAGAACCTCGAGCCCATAGTGCAGTCTGATCCGGAAAACATCGAACTGCGGCAGGTCCTGGCGCAGAGCTGTTTGAGCGCGAAAAGTTATTCCTGTGCCGAGGAGCAATTCCGCAAAATTCTTGAGGAGAACCCCAACTCTGCTGCGGCGCACATGCTCACCGGAGAAGCGCTCGACGGACTGCACCGGACCAACGACGCGATTGCCGAATTTCAGCAGGCGGTGAAGCTCGCACCGCGCGAGCCGGATGTGCATTTCGGTCTGGGCTATCTGTACTGGAAATTGCAACGCTATGACGAAGCCAAGCGCGAACTTGAAGCCGAGCTCGAAATCAATCCCACACACGCACAGGCGCTGGCGTATCTCGGAGATATTGAACTGAAACAGAATCGCCTGGAGAACGCGGCATCATTTTTGGAGCGATCGTTAAAGGAGAAAAACGACATTCGCATCGCATACTTGGACTACGGCGAATTGCGAACCGACCAGAAGCAATATCCGGAGGCGATCAAGGCCTACGAACGCGCTGTCGAACTCGACCCCACGCAACCGGACGCGCACTATTGCCTGGGGCGAATTTATAAGGCGATGGACGAGACACAAAAATCAAAACAGGAATTTGCGAAAGCGCAGGAACTGCACCAGAAGAGTGATGCCGCGGCGGTTCTGCAGCTGAATAGGCCACACCCCTCGCCTTAACTCAGAACTCCGGCTGAAATGCTTTTGCTTCTTCGAGCGTAATTCGCCGCCGTTGACGATAAGAAATGTTCGCCATGTGCGCGGCCACGGCCGAGCGATATCCGAGTTCGACCGGCGCATTCGGCGTTTTGCGCGTGCGCATGCAATCGATCCAATTCGCCATGTGGTTCACGCCCCGGTTGCTGCCAGTAATCGCCTCGCCGCTCGGGCGATTCACCTTCTCGGGATAGTAATGAATCTGCTCTTCCGATTCGCCACTTACCATGTCGGTCGCGCCGGCGATATATTCAATGGTGCCGTCGCTGCCCAGTATTTTTTGCCCAAGTCCGTATCGGCTATTACTGAATGTCGATTGCCAGGTCACAACCGTTTCTGTGGGGAATTCGAGCGTGACGGCAATCGTATCAGGAACTTCGCGGCCGTCTTTTTCGGAAAAGATTCCGCCGGACATATTTGCCGCCGTGGGAAGTGGAAGATCGAGCGCGCTCATGATCCAGGCAATCTGGTGAATCATGTTTTCGGTGACGTTTCCGCCGGAGAACATCCAGTAAAGCCGCCAGTTCATGAAGCGGTAGGCGTCAAAACCCTTGTCTGGCCGGCCATTCAGGAAGGCCTGCCAGTTGACGTTAGCGGCGGTGCAGTCCGCCGCCGGCTGCCGCACCCACTGCCCTTGGCCATGCGGAGTGTTGCGGCTCATCCAGGAATCGACGAGGGTGACTTTGCCTACGATTCCCTGGCCGAGCCACTGCTTTGCATCCGCGAATGGTCCGCCGCTTTCATGCTGCAAACCGATTTGCACCACGCGATCGGAATTGCGCGCGGCGTTGAGACATTTCTCAGCTTCCGGGATCGACCACGTCATGGTCTTTTCGGCGTACAGATCCTTTCCTGCGGCAATCGCATCGACAAAATGTTTTGCATGGATGTGCAGCGGCGAGGCGACGATCACGCCGTCAATATCTTTCATCTCGAGCAGTCGGCGATGATCGCCGAAGGTCTGAATGTTCGGCACCACGCGCTTTACCTCGTCGAAGCGGCGCGTGTAAACGTCGGCCATCGCGACCACTTCGACATTCGGTACGGCGACGATCTCCTTCAGCAAGTCCTGCCCGCGCGAGCCCACGCCGATCATGCCGATACGAATGCGATCGTTCGCGCCGATTACCCCGGCAGCCAGTTTCGGCGTAAGAAATGCTGCGCTCGCGACGGCAGTGTTCTTGATGAATTCACGACGAGTGTTCTCGGTCATCCGGACTCCTGTATTGTTTTGCTATAGCGCTCCGGCTTTTTCCAAATCCTGCTTCATGCCAGCCCAGCTTTGAATGGACGAAGCCTCCGGCGTTCCTGCTCCGCGCCAGTGGGTTTCAAGACTCACGGCGTGGTGATATCCGTCGCGCTTGAGCGCGGCAAACTGTCCCACCCAGTCGATCGTGCCTTTGCCCATCGCCGCCCACTCGTAACCCTTCTGCGTTTTCACAATGTCCTTGCAGTGGCAGTGTCCGATGCGATCTTTCGGAAGCAGAGCGTAGCCATCGGGATAAGGCGTTTCCCCACGCATCGCCGCATTGCCGGGATCCCAATTCAGCATGAAATAGCGCGACCGTACGGCAGCCAGCGTTTTTGCGGCCTCGGCTGCAGTTGCGGTGTTGCAGGCGAATTCGTTTTCGAGTACCAGAATCAGTCCAGCTTTACCGACCTTCTCAGCGGCTTTCTGCAACACGTCATTGATCGCGGCGCGATGAGGCTTCTGGTCTTCCAGTCGCCAAAAATCAAAACAGCGGATGCGATCAGTAGAGAATTGCTTCGCCAGATCGATACACCGATCGAGGAGCTCGTCCTGCTGAGAAAAATTGAAACTTGCGCCGAACTGATCGTGCTCGGGACTGAATTTCGATTTCGGCGCTCCCGGCCAATCAACCTTATATAAAGGACTGGCGATATCGGTCACGCGCAGGTTGTATTGCTTGAGGATGCGCTGTGATTCGGCGATCTCGTTTGCATCGAGACTGGCGATGTTTTTGTTCCACATGCCGCGCAGCTCGATCCATCCCATGCCGAATTGTTTGGCGGCGACTTCGCAGGCGTGGCCGAAGTCCTGGGAAATTTCGTCGTTGATGACGGAAATGTGGAACGGAGATTTTGCAAGAAGAGCGGACTGCGACGACTGAGGCAGGGAAGCGAGCGAAGCGGAAGCGCTCGCGGCGAATGCTCCCACGCCGGCGATAAACTCACGCCGGGAAAACTCTGGCGGCATGCTGCTATTGTGCCACGAAGTGCGGCCTGGCAAAACTCAAAGTGCCAAGGTGCTTAGGCCGACGGGAGTAGCGGGAAAGGACTAGCCTCGCACCCGACCCGCGCTGGTCTTGCCGTTTACCGCATCAAGCTGGCGAAATTCTTCTTGGCTCAGGTGAAGCGCGGCTGCGGCGATATCCTCTTCGAGGTGCTCAGCCGAAGATGTCCCGGGAATCGGCAACATCATCGGAGAACGTTGCAGCAGCCATGCCAAGGCGACTTGGATCGGCTTGGCATGATGTGCCTGCGCGATGCGCGAGAGAATCTCATGACCGACTCCGCCGGCGCCCAACGGGAACCAGGGAATGAATGCTATGCGGTGTTGCTCGCAATACTCCAGCACGTGTTCCCACTCGCGGTCGAAGACGCTGTAACGGTTCTGCACGGAAACGATCTTCGCAATTTTTAGCGCACGCTCGACATGCTCACGAGTGACGTTCGAAAGCCCGATCAGATGAATCTTGCCCTCCGACTGCATCTTTGCCAGAGCTTCCATCGAGGCTTCGAACGAAATTGCTGGATCAGGAGTGTGCAATTGATAAAGTTCGATTCGCTCCAGCCGCAGCCGCTTCAGGCTTCCCTCAAGCGCTTCCCGCAGATGTTTCGGGCTGGAATCGTGCGACCAATGGCCGGGAGCAGGACGGTTCCATCCACCTTTCGTGGCGATGACAAGATCCTTCGGATACGGATAGAGAGCCTCCGCGATTAATTCTTCGCTCACGCCGGGGCCATATGAATCCGCGGTGTCGATGAAATTCACGCCAAGCTCGATCGCCCGGCGTAGCACGGCCAGCGCAGCTTGGCGATCTTTTGGAGGACCCCAGATGCCGGGTCCGGTGATGCGCATTGCGCCGTATCCGAGCCGATGAACGGTGATTTCACCACCGAGTTGAATTGTGCCAGCAGCTGCCGCGGTAATGCTTTCCACTTGAGAGCTCACGATCCCCTCCAAAATATTCATTTCAATTATTTAAGTTATCTGATGACCAGGCCGAATGTGCGATGCAGGATTTCTCCGGTCAATTTGGGTTTTTGGCGGGAGATATGCCGCTTTTTCTGTTTTGCACTCACATCGGAACTCTTTGCGCCAACCGCGTTCGATGTGCATTTTTCTGCACAAAATGCTCATGGTTCGTATAAGCGCTTTATGGAAATTGGACCGAAACGGAACATGTCCCAAAGTCACAAAACTATTCCAGAGTACCTGGGTTTCAGCCATCGACCGAGACGTTCCCGATCCCCGTGAAATTTCAAATCAGGAGCTCGCAATGAGACGTTTTAGTCTTGCGTTGATTTCAGGCTTACTTGCGTTAGCATTGTTCGGCTGTAGCGGCGCAAGTTCCAATTCGAATTCGAACGACAGCAACCCGTCCCCTATGTTCATTACCGGCGAGGACGCGCCGGTATCCTCGGTAGTGGCGTTCAACATCACCATCGACAAGATTACCTTAAACAACCAAACTTCGACCGTGACGGCGCTCGACACTCCCACCGCAGTCGATTTTGGCCGCCTGGTCGGACTGCGGTCCCTACTGGGATTCAACATGGTTACCCCCGGCGTTTACACCAGTGCGACCGTAACCTTTGAAGCGTCGAGTCCAGCGCCGACGGTCAATTATGTCGATCTGACCACAACCCCGCCTTCGCTGGGCATGGCGACTGGAGTACTGAGCACCTCAACCGTTACCGTCTCATTCCCCGCGGGAAAGCCGCTTACTGTAAGCGGCAACGGTCTCGCCGGCCTGCATATGGATTTTGATTTGCGTGACTCGCTCGCCATCGACAACAACGGACAGCTCATCATCAACAATGGCCAGATCAACATCACTCCGAAGCTCGATGTGATGGCGGTTTCGGCCTCCGATGAGCTTGGCCAGATCACTTATTTCCTCGGCAACGTGGTTTCGGTGGGATCCGATTCGTTCGTGATGCAGGGGCCCTATGGTTTCCAGGAAGTCATCGACGTCAACTCGAACACGCAGTTCAACGGCAGCAACAGCCTGAGCAGCCTGACGCCGAATGACATTGTTTGCATCGAGGGCACGGTGCAGGCTGACGGAAGCATTCTGGCGAGCAGCGTCGAGTTGATTACAACCGACAAAGCTTTTATCTCCGGCCGAATTCTTGCGATTAGTTCCGGGCCGGTGGTGACGATGTTCGTGGGCGAAGAGCTGGGAACATCGGCGACGATTCCAGTCGATAGCGTTTACACCGTCGACCTGAGCCAAGTGTCGCATTACGACATTTGCTTCATCGACAATTGGTTCACGAATGAATTGTTTGGACCGAACTCATTGGTTGTCGGCCAGCGCATTTTCGTCGGAGGAACCTACCAGAGTAACGTGTTCACTCCTGATATGGTTTCGCTGCGGCGCCAGGGTGTGGTGGGAAGCCTCGTGCAGGGAAGCGTGAACATTACGAGCGGCAATATCGGAAGCTTCGCAATGCAGAACGATGCGCTGATGAGCTACTCGGCTGGCGGGCCGTTTACGGTCTACACCGTGAACCAAACGCAGTTCGTCAACATCGACGGTCTGAGCGGATTGCAGGCGGCCGGTGCGGCGAACCTGGTGGCACGTGGATTAGTGTTCTACGACCCTACCACGCAGAAACCGGTGGTTTGGTCGCATGTGGTTCGCGTGTTGCCGTAGTTATGGTTACGAATAAGGGAATCGGGCGGTGCAAGCCGCCCGATTTTTTTGAGAAGAATTAGATATCAGCGCTGCGGTTCGGTTACCTTCAGTACCTGATCGGCTGGAACGTCCTGCAGATTCTGAATTATTCCTGAGGGCCAGTGGACTTCGATCGACTCGGCGCGGGTGTCGGGACCGAGCCCGAAATGCACGGGACCATCGCTCGAAGATGCGTAACCAACGCTCGTGGTCATGTGATTGTATTGTGCACCGATGGTTTTACTGACGACCTTTATTCTCGCGCCGATTCCATCGCGATTGCTTTTGGTCCCTTGCAGGGAAATGTCGAGCCAGTGGCCGAGATTCGGGGTCTTATTCATCCAGAGCTCAGCAGGTTTGCCTAAAGCTGTGACGACCACGTCGATTCGTCCATCGCCTGAGAAATCTCCGAAGGCACAGCCACGATGCCGGGCTTTCGGGCTGGCATTGAGACCGGCTTCATCGATGAGCGCATCCCATTTACCGCTCTTGCCGAGATTGCGAAAGACCACGTTGTAGTCATCGGCAGGCTGGCCAGGCATCGATCTCGATTCGACGTGACCACCACTCACGAACAGATCCTTCCAGCCGTCGTTGTCGAAATCGTAAAGCCCGGCGCCGAATCCCGACATGGTTGTGCTCAGAGCGCGCATCCCGCTCGGCGTCGTTACTTCCTTGAAATCCCCTTTGCCGGTATTTTGAAACAGCGGAAAAGTTTGGTTGGGCAGCGCGACGAATGCGATATCGGGATAGCCATCATTATTAAAGTCGCGAAAATCGAGGCCCATGCCGGAGACGAACTGTCCGTCTTCAGGCAGAGCCACGCCGGTTTCAAAGGCGACCTCCTCGAATTTATTGCCGAGATTGTGAAAGAGAAAGTTATAGGACGCGTCGTTGGTGACGAATAAATCCTGGCGGCCGTCGAGATCGTAATCCGCCACGCCGACGCCCATGCCTTTGCCGACATGATCGCGAATGCCCCATTCTTTCGACGCGTCGCGGAAGGTGCCGTCGCCGTTGTTAATGAAGAGCTGATCGGGTTGGCCTTTGTAGTATTTCGGATGGCAATAATCAGCGATGTTGTCGACGGCGCACAGCGGCTTGTCCGAGTACGTCCATTGCAAATAATTCACAACAAACAAATCCATCAGGCCGTCGTTGTTCACGTCAACCCAGACTGCGGTGATCGCCCACAAGGGGCCATATTCGGGATCAGGATGGTTCAATGCCGCGTCCAGACCGGATTTCACAGTGACGTCGGTAAAGGTTCCATCCCCGTTGTTGTGATAGAGCGTGCTGTGGTGGAGGCCGGCTACGAACAGGTCAGGATGGCCGTCGTTATCGTAATCGCCAACCGCGACCCCCATGTCATAACCCGAGCCGGCAAGCCCCGCTGTGTCGGTCACGTCCGTGAAATGGCCGTTCCCATCATTCCGAAAGAGGCGGTTGCGATACTTTGGGTCATCTTTTTTTAAGGTTGCGATGTTTGCGCCGTTGGTAAAAAAAATGTCGGGCCGCCCGTCACTGTTGTAGTCGAATACGGCGACGCCACCGGGCATAGTCTCAGGCGCATTGCGGGCCGGAGTCTCATCATTTTCGAGACGAAAGGGAAGCGTTTTGAGTTCAAACTGGATTCGGCCTGATGAACCGCTACTGCCCAGAAACAAATAGCAACTGACACTGCACAGAATTGTGCAAATCGCAAGGCGTGTGACTTTAACCATTGGCAAAAAGAAAGGGTGGCCGAAGCCACCCTTTTGATTCTATCCGAGCCTTTCTCAGAAGTAATACTTCAAGGAGAACGTCAGCACGCGCTGGCCGGTCTTGAAGAGAGGCTTTCCGGTCGTGTTTGTGTTGGTATTGGTCGGAGAGATGCTTGTGATCTTTACCTGGCACGGGGCTGCCGTACCGCTACCATTCAGGAGCGAGCATTCCGTTGCGTTGTTTTCCGTCATGTACGAAGTCTTGGTAAAGTTCAGTTCCTCGTCACCGGTACCAGCCAGGCCGAACTGAGCCAATGGGTGGTTTAGGAAGTTTGTGGCTGTCAACCTGAACTGCAGACTCTGGCGCTCCGTGATTCGGAAGTTCTTGAACACTCCCAAGTCGCTATCAAAGTATGCAGGCATGTGGATATACGGCCAAACGATGGTGCCGAGCTGTCCGAAAGCAGGCGTGGTGAAGCAGTTCGGATTGAAGTATTGACCCGAGGCGTGCTTGCGCGGATCGCAAGTCACGGTCGCAGTCATCTGCTCATAACCACCGCCGGTCTGGTCGGTTCCATACCAGGTTCCGGCGTTCACAGCATTAGACCTTAATCCGTTGGGAAGCAGAATGCTCTCATCCGGAAGATCGGGTGCGCCGACCAAGGGAACCGTCAGACCGGAAGCAAAAGTCGGGCCGTTCACGCTGCCGCCAATAGTCGGCTGCAGTGGCGCTCCACTCTGATAGGTCGTGTAACCAGAAAGCTGCCAACCGTTGGCTGCTCCTTCTAGAACCCGGTTCCCGTGAACAGGGCTGGGCAGGTTCCATACATAAGCTGCATTGAAAATTTGCGTGTGATCGTAACCCAAAGGACCATAGTTCGCCTTCAGATCGAAAGGATCATTCATCGTGCCATTGCCGTTACCGTTGTCGCTCTGTCCATCGCGGATACCCATGACTTTGCTGAACGTGTAGTTCAGCATGAAGCTGACGGGTCCAGACTGCTTCTGCCAGGCCATCTGCAGCGAGTTGTAATTCGCGTAACTGCCGTGAGTGATCAAGTAAATGTCGGTGTAATTGGTCAGGGGACGATAATCATTTTGATTAAATGTGGCGTTGTAGTTTGCTGACAGAGGCTGGCCGTTCGGTCCCGTTGCTCCGCAGTTGACGTAATTCATCTGAGCATTACTGTTGTTGCAAGTCAGGTGACCTGGCGACACATAAAGCCCGAGCTTCGGATCTTCAAAGTAATAGCCACCATTTTGGACGGCATTAATATCGTCAATCTTGCCGTTAGCGCCGTTTATGAGCTCGTTGCCGCTCTTATTTCCGACATACGAAATCTCGAACACGGAACGCCAAGGAATGGCTTGTGAAATGGTCAGGTTCCAGTCGTTGGTATACGGCGTTCGGTTGTCGCCCATTTGGAAGGCGCTGATGCTCGATCCATTTGCAGCAACGCTCGAAGGTGGCGAAAACGAGCTGATTTGGTTGTAGCCGGTTGCGACAACTAAATCTTGCGCGTTGAAGATGCCTGAGGCCAGGTTCGTCGGCCCACCCACGTCGTTAACCGCAAACTGATAACGGAAGGCTGCGAATCCGCCGCGAAGCACGGTCTTGCCATTACCAAACACATCGTAGGCCAGCCCAAAGCGAGGTTCATAGTAGAACAGCGGAGAGACCAGACCTGAGGATGGAATACTATGGTCAACGGAATGCCACAGCAAACCAGTATTGGGATTGGTATTCGGAATGGCTGGTGTGCCGTTTACGTATGTTCCCGGATCCCAGACAGCCATGCCGTTTGGTGGTCCATACCACTGACCCACGTGATCCAAACGCAAGCCGTAATTCAATGTTAGCTGCCGGTTAGCCTTGAATGAATCTTGTCCATAAATGGACCACTGGTGGTCCTTGATGGTGTTAACAATGTCCGAACTCGGTTGGTTGTAACTGGCGGCGCGGCCGAGCAAAAAGTCCGCGACGACGTTGCCCGTGCTGTTAGCTCCCCATCCTAACTGGTAAGTTCCATTCGCACCTCCCGACGGCGGGTTCGGGAAGCCGCTGCTGGATTGGATGTTCTCGTTCGTGTCCCAATAGGCGCCCAGTTTAATTGTGTGGTTGCCGATAACGCGGGTGAAGTTGTCGTATATAGCAGGATCTTTCTTGGTAGCTCCGAAGCCACTTCCATTAAATGGGCCGTCCAAGTTCATTTCTGCAATGTCAGGGAATGCACCACCCCATGGGCCGAGAATGTTGGGAATCTGCTTGGTCGTGTTACCAAACAGACCCTGAATGTTCATACCCAGGGCGGAGCGGTCGACGGCTGATGGGTTGCTCAACGTATTCGGATTGATATAGCGGGCCAGCGTGAAAACCGTTTCGTTCGTTGTCGTGGGGCTGAACACGTGAGTGACGTTTGCCATTACTTCCTGCGAGGTCGTAGCCGCCACTACGTTGGAGGGATAAGGCAGCGTCCATGGTGGAGTCCACCAAATACCGACCGGGTGCTGGTCATTTTCATCTTGCCGGGTGTACGACCCGGTGATCTTGGTATTGTCGCCAAGAGCGTAATCCAGTTTCCCAGTTGCCTCCCAGCGGTTCTGCGGTACCGACTGCACATATTGGTAGTTGTTCCAGCCGTTTCCGGCGCTCGGGGCAATATTCGGCTGGGGTAGCAGTTTTGCGAAAGCGACGCCGTTCGGGTCGAAATCCCCAGCCGGGACTGACGTCGCGGTGGCGCCAGCCGGAAGGCTGCAGCACATATTGGCGTATGCGTATTGCCACACGCTCTGCAGTTGGGTCAAAGTGCCGGCGGGAATGCCCGCATTGCTGAAGTCGCCTGATAGTTGCGCGGTCGTGGGCACGTTATAGTTGAGAATGGTGCCCGCGGGGTTCTGCTTCATGTATTCAAAACCACCCCAGAAGAAGAGTTTCTTGGTTCCCCGGCTCAACAAGGGAACGGGACCACCTACGTTGCCGCCCATGTAGTAGTAGCTTTCATAAGGCGCAGCTACAGCCGCACTGGTTGCGCCGGTAACAATCTGGCTATGGGAGTAGGCGTCAATTGAGTCGAAGGTGCTGTTGCGAGCGTAAAGATAACCTTCACCGTGATAGCTGGTGCCGCCGCTTTTGCTGAAAGCTTCGAAGATCACTGGCCCTTTGGCGTACTCGGCGCTGTAATCCGACATGAGAACTTTGACTTCGCTCACCATGTCCTGATTGATGTTCGCGATTTGCGTTCCGGCATTGCCCGGATCAACCAGGTTCGCACCATCCAACATGAATGCCATGGCGCCGTTCGGCTGCGTGCCGTTTGCAGAGAAATTACCCACAGGGCCACTATTGGTGCCCACCACTTTCGAGCTGTATCCCGCATTTTGAAAGCCCTGGCTGGAGCCATTTGCGAATGCCATGCCAGGCATAATCTTAAGAAGTTCACCCACGTCGCGGGTGCTGATCGGCAGATCCTCGATCATGTGCTCAGGAACAGTAGTACTGATTTCGGCGGTATCGGTCGGAACTGTGAGCGAATTGGCGTTGATTTCGACGGTTTCGTTTACAGCGCCGACCTGCAGGCTGACGTTCGGTAGGGTCCGATTGTCGCCCTGGTTGAAAATGATCCCATTTTGCTCCCAAGCTTTGAATCCCGGGGCAGAGACGGTGACGTTATAGGTGCCCGGCTGGATGGCGGTGATTGAGAAGTACCCGGTTCCATTTGAGACGGTTGTGCGGACATCGCCGGAAAGCTGGTTCTTCAATGTCACCTTGGCATTGGCGACCACGGCGCCGCTCGAATCGGTGGTGGTTCCAGTCAATGTTCCGGTCAATTGCTGGCCAAAACACAGGGAACAAAAAAGGATAGAAACCACAATACTGGCAACGTACCGCCCCCTAATCCTCAACCCAAACTTCGACGTCGAAGTCATGGCAAGCCTCCGTAAGTGTGCGCCGGACATCCATATCTCAAGATTTAATGTCGTTTGGGGATCACGAACCGATTTTGGCCCCTAATCTAAAAGTACTAGTTCATACTGGGCGTAGTTTGTACCCTTGTATCCTGAATGCTGTCAAGCAAAAAAACGATTTTTCCCAAAAGTTTTACACTTTTTCGTTTTGGTACCCTGTTCGGGAGCTTGATCTAAAACAGTTCAGGCGAGTGCCGACCTCTGAGCTCAGATCAGGAGGGCCACGCAGCTACTTAAAGGTGAGTATGTAACTCTATTAATTTCATCTAGTTATAAATAACCGCATCGCCAATAGATTTCTCGGGTAGGTGTAAGATACGGAGCTGAGTCAGATGCGCAGCGGTAGAAAAGCTTCTTTGATCAGTGGTTATTTTTTGATAGTCCTCGTTTGTTTAGGTGATGCCAGCCTCGCAGCTTCGCAAACCAAGGGCGGGACTTTCGACGATCTGGCATCTCAAGCCGCGGCTGCAAGAGAACAAGGAGACGTGGCCCGGGCTGTCGACCTCTATACGAAAGCAGTGCAGGTTAACTCAAAGTGGTCGGAAGGATGGTGGTTTCTTGGATTGCTGCAATACCAAGATGGTGCCTATTCCCCCGCTGAAGATGCATTTACTCACTATCTGGAGCTCAACCCTCAAGCGGGGCCAGCTTTGGCGTTGCGTGGCTTATGCGAGTACGAGAGCGCCGCCTTTCCGCAAGCCGCCACTGATATCCAGAAGGCGATCTCATTAGGCGCCGCCAACGACCCTCATAACGCGCAGATTCTCCGCTACCATGAGGCCTTGGCGCTGACTCGATCAGGGCAGTTCCAGCAGGCCTTGAGCGCCTACGCATTTTTCGCGGAAAAAAACATCACCAACCCGGAGCTCATGGTTGCAATTGGGCTCGCAGGTCTCAGGATGGCGTTACTGCCGAAGGAGCTCAGTGCGGAGCAGCAGCCGTTAGTGGCGGCGGCCGGCAGCGCTGGGTTTCAGTTCATGTCTGGCGATGAGAAAGGTGCGCAGAAGGCGTTTGAAGAACTTTTTGCCCGTTACCCAAACACCGCCAACCTACATTTTTTTTACGGACACCTTCTTTTCAATAGCGACCCAGACGCCGCACTCGCTGAGTTCGAACGTGAGTTGAAAATCTCGCCTTCAAACTCAAACGCCGCGATCATGAGCGCCTGGATTTTGCTTTTACGGAACCGTCCTGCAGAGGCATTACCCTTTGCGCAGAAAGCGGTCGAACAAGAACCGCAGTCCGGGGCCGCAGAACTTGTGCTCGGGCGCGCTCTGATTGAAACTGGTGATCTCAACAACGGCACGGAGATTTTGCAAAAGGCTGTACAACAGGACCCTGATAATCTTGAAGTTCATATTGCGCTTGCCAAGGCATTTTCCAAGTTGGGGCGGAAAGACGACGCGCGACGCGAACGAATGTTGTGCCTGCAGCTCACGCAAGGCAACGCCGCCCTGTCCGCGAGTCCGTAATCTGGGGCTGGTTGTGTTGCTGTTTCTGACCGGACCTGCTGTCTTTGCCCAGGGACCGCAGAAAAATCTTGCCTCGGCGTGTGCCAGTTGTCATGCGTCTCAGTCAACCACGCAGCCGCAGACGCCCATGGGACGCGGGCTGCAACTTCCGGGCGACGATCCCATGCTGTTTTCGCATCCGCGAATGACCTTTCAGAAGTGGGGATACAGCTATGTTGTCGAGACCAAAGGCGACAGCAGCACCTACTCCGTGTCGGACGGAAAACAAACGATTTCACTGCCCATTCGCTGGAACTTCGGTAAAGGCGCGCAAACCTGGATGTTTGAAAGAGGAGGGATTTATTACGAGAGTTTGGTCAGTTATTACCCTTCGGTGGATGGGTTAGAAATAACTACCGGGGACCAAAACCTGGTTCCACACAGTCTGGAAGAGGCCATAGGTCGAAAGCTCAACAAGAGTGAACCGAAAGATTGTTTTGGGTGTCACTCAACCGGCGCGGTTGCACACGGCCAATTAGACCTGGCGCATATGGAGCCGGGGGTCACCTGTGAGCACTGCCATGTGGGCGCGAGCGCGCACATGGCTGCCGCATTTCAAGGGGAAGCGTACTACAGCGCTCCACCTGACCTGAAAAAACTTTCAACTGAGGACATCTCGAATTTCTGCGGGCAGTGTCATCGATCGTGGGAAACGGTGGTTCGCAGCCAGTGGCGGGGAGAAGTAAACGTACGCTTCCAGCCGTATCGGCTGGCCAACAGCAAATGTTTTGACGGAACCGATCCGAGAATCAGCTGCATTGCATGCCATGATCCGCACCGCGATTTGGTGACCGATGAAGCATCGTACGACTCGAAATGCCTGGCTTGCCACGCTTCAAAAGACTCACCCCAGCAGACTGCAAAGCCCGCTGACGCGAAAGCTTGCCCGGTGGCCAGTTCAAACTGCGCGAGCTGTCATATGCCCAAAGTGAAACTTCCAAATGGGCTTATGACCTTCCACGATCATGAGATTCGAATCGTCACCCCAGGCGCGCCGTACCCAAATTAAACGCAACGGGCTTCATTATTAATAAGGAAGCAAATTGTTCTCGACTCGCTCCTCGCAGCTTCCGCGGCTTCGGGAGCGTTCTTGCAAGCTGGAGCGGCATATTCTATGCTGCTTCGAACTGGCACTATTGCGGCCCAAGTCAAAATGTACCGGGTGAACACCTATCTTGGACTTGTGATTGCCGCGATGGGCATTGTGCCTATCCTTCACGCAGTTTGTAATCCACCGCAAGCGCTACAGGCAAAGATCCAGGCGCAAAAACCTCAGGCCGATGCATACGCCGAGTTGGGCACCTGGTATGGAGATCGAGGTCAATATGGTTGCGCTGCGGAAGCTTTTCGCGCGGGATTGAAACTTGAGCCCCAATCTTCACAACTTCTCTATCTGATGGGCCTCAACCTGCTAAGAAGTGGCGACACCGAAGAGGCGGTACATCCATTGCAGCGATCGATCCAACTCATGCCCTCGGTGCTGAAGCCGCATCTCTTACTCGCCGATGCTCTCGAGCAACTTCAGAGAAAAGATGAAGCAAGAGTTGAATGGCTGGCAGCGCTTCAGGTTGATCCTCGTTCCACGATTGCACTGAATGGCCTGAGCCAAAATCTGCTCGCTCAGGGCGATTACGTTTCTGTCATTCATCTGATTGGAACATCTCCGACGGAAGAGTCATTGATTATCGACTTGGCCCAAGCCTATGAACAGGCTGGCATGACCGACCGCGCAACTGAAATTCTTCGCCAGGCGCAGACAAACAAGCCAGATTCTGTAGAACTTACGAATGCGCTGGTTACGGTGCTGGTAACGCAAACACATTTCGAGGATGCGGCTAAACTGGCTGCAAGGGAAGTTGAATTACGACCTGATGATCTTGCTGCTAAGAAACTATATTTGCACGTTTTGGTCTTGAATGATGATGTGCGCCTCGCGCGACCGCTCGCTAAAAAGTTGCTTACCTCAGCGCCTCATGATTTTGAGGTCCTGTATTTGAATGGTGTCCTGGAACGCGAGGGCGGAGAGTATGTGGCGGCGCGCGATCATCTGCAAGAGGCGATCGCGATCAATCCAAATCACTATAACTCTCACTACAATCTCGGGGTCGTTCTGGCTCAACTGCAAGACCCAAAAGGCGCGCAACAAGAATTGGAGAAGGCCATCTCCT
>DATIYR010000088.1:0-5492 GCA_035517535.1 Terriglobales bacterium | reverse complement strand
CACTGGGGGCTCCGTTGTCTGTTCGACTCTCCCGGGTTGGACACGCGACAGCGGCCCAAAACCTCTCCTATAGTCACGCCCAGAAGGGTGACCAACGTGATTGTGCGGACAAGTTGGGAGCAGTTTTTGCTTGCTCAAATTTGCCCCAAATGTTAGAATGTAGTTGATAGTAAAGGGGTTCTTGCCTAAGACTTTGGGCGCTTAACTCAGCGGTAGAGTGCCATCTTCACACGGTGGAAGTCATAGGTTCGAATCCTATAGCGCCCACCATCCTGTGAGGTCCCTCGGCTGCGCTCGGGATTTCGGCAGAAGGCTCCCGCTGCGCTCACGCCTTCTAAACGCCTCAAGTTCGAATCCTATAGCGCCCACCCCTCCAATTCCGTGCCGTGCAACGCCATAGCTGTCCAGCATCTCAGCTGCTGAGCTGTTAACCCACCATTCATCTGCGCACCTGCCTGGCCAACCTCACGCCGCAAAGCCTGAATCAACAAAGTGGATCAGGAGGTTCCAATCCATGGCAAGCACTGTTATTCCTTTTCCGCGCGATGAATCCGGAGAACCGGTTGCCGCGCAGATTTATCTTCAACCCATAGCGGCTCCGTCGATTTTGGGATTGTACGGCTTTGCCGGCGCCACCTTCATGGTGGCAGCGCACATGGCGCACTGGTATGGCAGCGCCCGCACTGACTTATATCTGGCGGCCTTTGCCGCCACCTTCGGTGGACTTGCCCAGTTCACCGCCGGCATGTGGGCGTTTAAGGCACGTGACGGCCTGGCGACAGCCATGCACGGCATGTGGGGCGCGTTCTGGATCGCCTACGGCCTGCTGCAACTTGCATTTATGAACGGCACTTTGACGCAGCCCACGGGCGCATTTCCAGCCCTGGGGTATTGGTTCATTGTGCTCGCAGCCATCACCTGGATGGGAGTGTGGGCCGCAAGCGCCGAGAATGCGGCACTCGCCATCGTGCTCGGATTCCTTGCTGCAGGATCGACGGCGGCTGCGGTAGCAGAGTTGCTCGGCAGCGACGCGGGAATGGTGATCGGCGGATACTGCTTCATCATTGCGGCCATCGTTGCCTGGTACGTGGCCAGCGCACTGATGTTGGAAGGTGCGTTTAAGCGTCCGGTGCTCGGTTTGGGCAAAACACGACGTGCAAAGCAGGGACCCACATTGATGCCGGGCAAGGGCGAACCGGGCGTCATTCGCGGGCAGTAAGCGGAACGAGAGGCTTCGGGCTGCGGCACAGGGCCGTGAGCGCCGCAGGTCTCGGGTATTCTGTTTGTGAAATGGATGCGGCAAGTGACGCAAAAAGAGTGGGACTATGCGCCGACTGCCGGCACGTGAAACTCATCAAATCGGACCGGGGCTCGACCTTTTACTTCTGCAAACGATCGAGTTCCGATCCGGCGTTTCCCAAGTATCCGCGCTTGCCGGTTCTTCAATGCCGAGGTTATGAGCGGAGAACTGAAGACGAAAACGACTAGGGCTGAGCCTTTTCTGGGATGCTCAAACCGAGTTCTTTCATGACCATCTGCAAGTCTTTCCATGTTTCTTTCTTCTGGCGTGGGTCGCGCAAAAGAAACGCGGGGTGGTAAGTCACGGCGAGTTTTCGTTCGCGAAAATCGAACCAGCGGCCGCGGAGCTCGGACATGGGCGCGTTGACGGCGAGCAGCGTTTTTGCCGCTACCGCACCCAGAGCAACCAAAACCTTCGGTCCGATCACTTCGATCTGGCGCATGAGGAACGGCGAGCAGGTCTCGCACTCGTCGCGCTCGGGAGTGCGATTGTTCGGTGGGCGGCACTTAATAATGTTGGCGATGTAAACATCTTCGCGCTGCAGCCCCATGGCCTTGATCATATTGTTCAGCAGTTGGCCGGCTCTTCCTACAAATGGCTCGCCCTGTTGATCTTCATCTGCGCCGGGTGCCTCGCCAATGAACATCAATTCAGCCTGGGGATTTCCGACGCCGAAGACGATCTGCTTGCGGCCTTGCTTGTGCAGTCGGCAGCGGGTGCAATCGCCAATGTCTTCGCGGATGAGGCGGAGGGCGGAAGTAGGATCTACGCCTTTAGACGCCTTAGCTGTGATTTTCATTTCACCGCTTCCCTCAACCGCTGTCATTCCGAACCGCTTCAGCGGTGAGGAATCTGCAGTTTCTTGATGTGAAACATTGCTCAGGACAGGCCCAACCCCCTCCCGCCGATAAAAATCATAAATTCCGAGATCGTTATAGTAGCGGATGCGGTCGGTAATAGCGCGCCGAAGTTGCGGGTCAAGGGGCGACGACATTTGTTGGGATTGTAACCGGGGCAGTCCTGTGAAGAAAAAAGCCTCAAACCACAAAGGACACAAAGGAACACGAAGGAACGCACCGCTACAGTCGAGGCTAGAAGTTAACAGCTAAGAACTAAGCGCTAAAGTCTTCTTCTTGAGCGCAACCACGCAATCCAACACTCTTTGCGCAACTTCCCACTTGGTGGTTTCGGGGACGGGAACGGTCTCTGTCTGCGTGATGATCGTCACCGCGTTTCGATCGGAATCAAAGCCTACCCCTTCGCGGGAAACATCGTTCACGACAATTGCGTCGAGCGCTTTCGATTTCAGCTTTTTGCGCGCGTTCTCGAGCACGTTCTCAGTTTCCGCCGCAAAGCCAATCACCAGTTGTGATTCCTTCCGACGCGATATTTCCGCGAGAATATCTGGTGCAGGTTGAAGATCGAGCGCCACAGGACCGCCGCGCTTTATCTTTTGCGACGGCGGATTCGCAATCGTGTAATCCGCGACGGCTGCGGTCATGATGACGATATTGGTTTCAGGCAAAAGCTTCAGCACCGCGTCGAGCATCTCATGCGCCGATTCGACCGATGTTACTTCTGCGGCTCCCGGCGGCTTCAGCGAAGTCGGGCCGCTCACCAGCAGCACGCGCGCGCCGCGGCGAAGGGCAGCCTCAGCGATCGCGTATCCCATGCGGCCGCTGGAACGATTGGTGAGGTAGCGGACGGGATCGATTTTTTCCCGCGTGGGCCCGGCGGTGACCAGAACCGTTTGTCCGCTCAGGTCTTGCGAAGCGCCGAGCGCTTCCATTACCGCGGCCATGATCGCTTCGTTTTCCGCAAGTCGGCCTGGGCCGGTCATTCCGCACGCGAGATATCCGCTGCCGGGCTCGACAATTGTCACGCCCCGTTTACGAAGGGTTTCAAGGTTCTGCTGAGTGGCGGGATGCTCCCACATGTTCACATTCATTGCGGGAGCGACGACAACGGGAGCCGTGCTCGCCAAATAAAGGGTGGTCAGGAAATCGTTCGCGATTCCCTGCGCGAACTTTGCCAGAACATCGGCGGTAGCGGGAACCACAACCAGAGCGTCGATCGACTGCGCAACCGCGATGTGCTCAATGGCGGAATCGATGTTCGGTTCAGCGCCGGCCTCGCGCGTGAACATGCCAGTGATCACTTTTTCTCCCGAGAGCGCGGCGAAGGTGAGGGGACGAATGAATTCCTGCGCCGAGTCGGTCATCACGACCTGGACGCGAATGCCGCGGTCTTGGAGCAGGCGGACGATTTCAGCTGCCTTGTAGGCCGCAATACCGCCGCAAACTCCGAGTGCGATTTTCATGGAAGCTTCTGGTCACTAACTCCGACAATTAGATTCTACGCGGATGCAATAGGAGCAAGAGCCAGTACGAACGTAACTGATCAGTTATAGGCGGTGAGCTGCGAGCTGTGAGCGACAGAAGAGGATGTATCACCCATGTCCAGGAAGCGGAGTCCCCACGGAGCCAAGTGCTCGGTGCTCTAAGCCCACGGCTCGTCGCTGGCAGCTAGGAGCTCGTCTCGGGCCCCATGGCCTTATCGAGCATTTCGCTCGCAACCTCGACCGCCGATGCCGGCGTTTCCGGCACCACCCATTTCACTTTGCCGGCTTTGATCTCATCCTGCGCGATGCGGCAAGGTTTGCGCGAAACTGTTTCGATCACCGGCGGCGCTCCGCCTTGAAGTTGCCGCGCACGGCGTGCCGCGACCAGAATGTACCGATAGTTGCTGTCGAAACCGTCAATCAACTTCATAGCACTCCCCCTGCACTACTTCGCACTGGTTGCGGTTTTGCCAAACGACTGCAGTATCGGCTGAAGTCGTTCACGCACGTTTCTGAGACGGTACTTCTCTGCCGTGGCGCTCAACCCGGCATCGGTCCGGTCCTGCCGCCGAAGCCGCTCTGATAACAGAATTGCCTCCAGCGCTTTCACGGACTCATCCAGCCGGTCGTTCACCAAAATATAGTCGTATTTGCCGTAATTCTCAATCTCGCGACTGGCCTCATCCAGCCTGCGCTGGATCTTTGCTTCCGAGTCCTGGCCGCGTTCGCGCAGCCGCTTTTCGAGTTCGGCACGATTCGGGGGAAGAATGAAAACGCTCACCGCATCGGGGATCTTGAGTTTGATCTGCGCCGCACCTTGTACGTCGATGTCAAGCAACAGATCGCATCCCTGTTCTTTCGCCTGCTGAAGAAAGCGGCATGCAGTCCCGTAATAATCGGTTTCGAAAACTGTCGCGTACTCCAGAAATTCGTGGTTGCGAATCATGTCTTCGAAGTGTTCGCGTGAGATAAAAAAATATTCCCGGCCATCCTGTTCGTGGCCGCGCGGCTTGCGAGTGGTGTAGGAAATTGAGAAGTTCAGATTGTGAACGCTTTGGCGGACCTTGTTTACCAGCGTGGATTTTCCGGAACCCGATGGCGCGGAGATGATAAAGACGGTGGTCATTATTCGATGTTTTGCACCTGCTCGCGCGCCTTTTCGATGTCCGATTTCATGGCAAGCCCGGCTTCGGTAATTCGAACTGCATCGCCGGCAAGGCCCGACGTTTTAGAGAGCAAGGTGTTGGCTTCGCGGTTCATCTCCTGCAACAGGAAATCGAGTTTCTTACCGGTCTCGCCCTCAGCGTCGAGCAAGCCAAGAAAATGGTCCACGTGATTTTCCAGCCTGACCAGCTCTTCCTGAATGTCGCTGCGGTCGGCGAGCAGCGCGGCTTCCTGGACGATGCGGTCTTCATCAAGAGCTGCGCCGAGCCATTCCTGCATACGCGATTTTAGCCGCTCCGCGTAGGTCTTGAGCACGGTTTCCCGGTGTTTGCGCACCTCCGTGCATGCGGATTTCAGGCTCGCCATACGTTCCCGCAGCTCGCGTTCCATGCAGCGGCCTTCTTCTTCACGCATGCGATTGAGCTGAACCAGAACGCGCTCAAGTGCGGAAAGAGCTGCCGGCGTAAATTCCTGTTCCTCAGGCGCGGCGACATTTTCGAGCGCGCCGGGCAAGCGTAAAACCGCGTTCAAGTCGGGTTCGGCGGCGATTCCGGCCTCGATCGCGGCCGCACGGAATGCCTGCACATATGTCGAAACCAACTGCCGGTTGAGCGCCAGCGGCGTATTTCCTTCTTGCTCGAACGATAAGTTCACATCCACGTGGCCGCGCGCCAGCTTTTCCTTCAG
>DATIYR010000087.1:0-7187 GCA_035517535.1 Terriglobales bacterium | reverse complement strand
ATCACTGGCACACCTGGCCCGATCGATGGCGGAAACAATGTACCTCCCGATACCTCGCCGAATGTACGCGGCTTCATGCAGTATCCGGCGCGCATAACAGTAACTTACGATGATCCTGGCCTGATTGATGGATCGCATGAGTATATTCAGGGACTCCTGCCGCTGTTCCAGGAGAAGCAATTTCCGCTTAGTATTGCAGTCGTGACCGGCTATCCTCTATCGCAGCAGCTCGTATCAACATTTCAGTCGTGGATCAATGCCGGATGGGACGTGAATACCCATTCGGTATCGCACCAGTATTTTGTGTTTCCGAATGCGTTCACGCTGCAATACACGGGGACGGCCGCCAGCAGCGTGACACTCTCCATCTCGAATAAACAATTTGTCATTACAGCACCGGGCGATCCTGCCGCACAGGTGAACTGGGACTTGAGTTCGTCTGGCACAGATATTGTGCCTAGCGGCCTCGATACGTTGGGCGGAATCTTCTACACACTGAATCAGCGTGGAGTGTTTTCGGTAACGCCCGATCCCAACATGAAGAGTGCGGTCAAAAGTGAGGACCTGGCGGATGTATCTTCTCAAGACATCAAGAGCGCGCCTTACCTGCTCACGATGGACAAGACGAGGTTGATGACTGACGAGATCAACTGGGCAATGGCATGGATGAGTGCGAATTTGACGGGGCTTCCGGCGAATCGGGTTTACATTTATCCAGGGAGCTATGAAGATACTTCGACGGAAGCGATTGCCGTTGCCGCAGGCTATGCTGGCTCCCGTGGCTCCGGGGTAATGCAGCCATCTCCCAACGCAGCGACTGTGATGTCTACAGGAATCGATGTGCAAAACATCTTAAGCCAGGGCATTGCGCCGTATTTTCAAAACTTGACTGATTCTCAGCTACAAAATAAATTGCAGGCGTTGGTTTTCAAATCGGCGGTGTGGGGCGTGCCGATCGGAATCTTCTGGCATGTCAACGAACTCTCAGCGCACCAGGTCGGAGTAATGCTCGACGCACTGAAGCATTCAAACGCAACGCTGATGACGAATACGCAACTGGTAAATTACCTGCTAAGCACGCACCAAAATGCAGGCACTACTTA
This sequence comes from Terriglobales bacterium, assembly GCA_035517535.1. Taxonomy (GTDB): domain Bacteria; phylum Acidobacteriota; class Terriglobia; order Terriglobales; family Acidobacteriaceae; genus Gp1-AA145. Next base: position 6,084 of record DATIYR010000087.1, on the reverse strand, counting down.
CTATGCGGATTCAGTCACGGGGCCGCCCATTGATGTACGTCCGACGGCCAGCTCTCCGGTCGTGGACTCCGGAAGCGCACTAAGTTCCGACTTCAAATTCGACCTAATGGGTGTGGACCAGACGTTATTTGGAACCACTTGGGAGATGGGCGCTTTTGCGCTGGTACCTGAAATCGCAGGGCATGCAAAGTAGCTGTCCTTAACTGTGTCTCAGTCTCTACGATCTAACTCTATAAGTTCCTATGAAATTACTTCTTTTTGTGGCCTTTGTTTCGACGGCCGCCTTGGCGCAGTCTAGCTGGAGCGGCAAATCTACCTCGGTGGGCAGCATGAGCATAGTGGCGAGTAACTGCGGTCCTCCGAGTTATTCATGCTCGCGTACCGATCGCGCTCTGACGAATCTGCCGAGCTTCCCCCCACAGGCGGGTTCAAATATCTGCTCTGGCGGGCAGGGACTGCCGAGTTGCGGAAATTTGAGCGGAGCAGGCACGATCATGACCGACTCGCTTTATCACAACGTCAAGATTGTGCGCTTTACGGACTACACGGACCAGTCAGGATCGCCGGCGAAGTGTCCCAGCGGGGCCACCATTGGACCAGGCGGATCGGCAGAGGAAAACGTCTTCAGCAAAGACGATCAGCTCATTCATTTGAGCTGCGGCGGCGGGCAGGAGGTGTTCAAGGTTTTTAATCCCGCCACCATGGGCGTCGGCAACTACGCGACATCCAACGGCACATCCGAGCTGGAGTTGGGTCCGGGAACCGGCGGAGGCAGCGGCGATTTCAGCTTTGTTACACCGCTGGTTTATTGGGCAGTGTCATTTACCAAACGACAGAAGTACACATTCAGCGTTACCTTTCCCAATGCCGTGGTTTCTGCTGGGCCGATTACGGTGATGGACGGAAGTCATGCGATTCCCTGCTGGGATACGATCAGCGCCTGCCCCGACTGGCCGGGAGCGTCGGCGAATGTGGTTGGCGGATCAAACATCAAGCCTAGTGTGGGTAACTCGAACGGCGACGTGATGCAGCTCATCGGGTCGAACTCCGGTGGCTGCAAAACCGGCGCGAGCGAGCCCGCCTGGAATACATCAAGCACGAGCGAACTCACGAGCTATACGGACGGCACGTGCACATGGGTGGACATTGGGCCGCCCGCGATCGGGAACGTTCGAGAATCAGGCGGAGTGTTTACCGACGACACCGGTTGGGTACAGGGCGCCTCCAATGGGCCGCAGGGACAAGGCGGCAACGGAGCCTGTTTCATCTTTGCGTTTAACCAGGCTACGCTCACTTACTCGCACTTCAATACTTGCACGGGAAATGTGTATAACACGTTGTGCCCGGTTGACTACAACTGTGCGAATGAAGTGCGCACGTACATGGGTAACGCGGTGCCTTCGATGCAGGCACTGGTTCGTTTCCATAACGTGAAGTCGCGTTGCTCTCAACTGGTTGTGCCCTGTTGGATTTCGGTGGTGCCGCAGGCGTGTGCGGCAAGTCTTCAGTGCCCCGTCTCGAATGGGGCTCCTTACCAGTGGCAATTTGGGACGACGAGAATCAGCTTCGTGGATGGCGTGACAAGTGCTCCTGGCCACAAGGTATCAGGCTACGGGAGCATCATCGGCTCTTACGGGAACAACACGAAGTACTTCCACAAGATTGCTAACGCCACGCTTGCGATCGCGGACCTGTTCGATGTTGGGCAAGGTTCACCGTGTACGCCAACTGCCTGCCCAACCACCGGGCCGCCCTTCGACCAGCATGATTCCTGGGTTGCGGATAATCTCACAGATACAGCCCCGGTTTGCAGTGCGGCGTTGACGCACAACTACGGCAACTGGCCGCCAACTTATTCATACCAGGAAGAGCTGTTCTGCTTTGCAACCGATGGATCCAACAAAACCTGGCGGCAAGGATACTTATACGATACAGGCGGAAGCCCAGGCTTTAGCGTCTGGGCAAATATTGGGTCACTCTCTCAAGATGGCAAGTTCTGGGGCGAGACAAGTGACTGGTGGCTTACACTCGGGTCAAACACGGGCGGAACGACGTGCGTGGGAGGGTTTAACTGGCAGGCATCTCATACTTACAACTTGAATGACGTGATTTCCCCAGCCACCAACAGCGGACCGGTGAATGGAGGAACTACTTACCAGGTAACCGCCTGTAACGGGGCATGCACGACGGGCACAAGTCCGCCGGCGTGGTGCAACACCGCAGGTTGTACGGTGACCGACAGTAATGTCACGTGGACGAACCACGGCGCCTACACCTGCCGGGCTGACGTGTTTCTCTATCAGCTGCAATAAACAATTCTACTCAATCGCTAAATGATTTGAGAGACGACATTGCTCTGCTCGAAAAATTGGGCGCCTCGCTCGATCGTAGAATTGAGAGAGATCCAAGTCACACCGATAGCCTAACCGTTCGCGATTTTCTGATCTCGACACTCCTGCGAGTACGAAGTAAGTCACGTGGACTGGTGCAACTCAAGTTAAACCGCGCACAGGCGGAATTTTCTAAGCATTGCACGCAACGAAACATAGTTTTGAAAGCGCGGCAGCTGGGGATCACAACCTATGTTGCCGCGCGATTTTTTATCCAGACGATTACGCGCCCGGGCACGATGACGGTGCAAGTGGCGCATGACCAGGAATCGGCGGAAGAGATTTTTAAGATCGTTCATCGCTTTTGGGAGAACCTGCCCGAGGTGATGAAACGCGGCGCGCTCATCCGCTCACGCGCCAACGTCCGGCAGATGGTGTTCCCCCGGCTCGATTCGGAATATCGAGTGGCCACCGCTGCGGACGTAAATGCCGGCCGCGGGCTGACCATCCACAATTTGCATTGCTCGGAGGTCGCCCGCTGGCTGCGCGATCCGGAAGAGGCGCTGACTTCCCTGAGGGCGGCGGTTCCGGCGGACGGAGACGTGGTGCTGGAGTCCACGCCGAATGGAGCGGGTGGAGTTTTTTACGAAGAGTGGCAGCACGCGAACGAAACCGGATACGCGCGACATTTTTTCCCCTGGTGGTACGATGACGAATATCGCGCTAAGAGCGGAGTGGCTGAAGTCCAGCCGCTGACGCTGGAAGAACAAGAGCTGGTTCGTCGCACGAGATTGAGCGACGCGCAAATTGCGTGGCGCAGAACCAACCGTGCCCAACTGCGAGGACTGGCGGCGCAGGAATATGCGGAAGATCCGGTCTCGTGCTTTCGGGCCTCTGGCGAGTGCGTGTTTGAGCTGGAGGCGATTGATCGAGCGCTGGAATCTTTGACGCCGCCGAACAACCTGCGAGACAACGGCCGGCTCACGATCTGGTTCGAAGCTCGACCTCAGCGCCAATACATAATCGGCGTCGACCCTGCCGGCGGCGGCGCAGAAGGCGATTACGCTTGCGCGGAAGTGATCGACAGGAAAACGGCAATGCAGTGCGCTGAGTTACACGGGCATTATTCTCCGCGCGAGCTGGCGATGAAATTGATCGAGCTGGGGCGAACGTATAACGAGGCGTTGCTCGTTGTCGAACGAAACAATCATGGCTATGGCGTGCTGGCGAATTTGCGTGCGGCGGGATACCAGAATGTATATCGCGACGGAAATCAGGATGGCTGGCTGACTTCTGCGGTGACCAAGCCCACCATGATCGAGAACCTGGCAACGGTGCTGGCAATCAAGCCGGAGCTATTTCAGAGCGAAAAATTCCTGGCTGAATGCAGGACTTTCATTCGGCGGAGCGACGGCGGATCCGGCGCCGGTTCGGGCAGCCACGACGATTGCGTCATGGCCATGGCAATTGCGCTGGCGGGACGAGAGGCAGTAGCAGGAAGTGCATATAAATAAGGATGCAGAGTTTGGCGAAATCCACAGGAATGGGGTGTTCAGGCGTCACAGAATACGAAATTGGGACCGAGTAACATCGACAGCCGTGTCATCCTGAGCGAAATCCGTGGGCCCGCTTGCGAGTCCACGGATGCAGTCGAAGGACCCATGTACCAAGTTCCTACGAAGAAGTATTTCGTTTACATCCTGAGCAATCGTTCGAAGACGCTCTATATTGGGGTCACGAACAATTTGCGTCGCCGGATTTCGGAGTACAAGCACGGGACCGGATCTGGTTTCGCGTCCAAGTACAAACTCGATCGCCTCGTTTACTTCGAACGGTATTCTGATGTTCACCGCGCAATTGCTCGTGAAAAGCAACTCAAGGGCTGGCGTCGGTTGAAGAAGATTGCATTAATCGTTGCGCTGAATCCCGCTTGGAAAGACTTAAGTGGAGGCTGGTATGAGCGGCATCGGTACCAGCCTGAAGTGCATAGGTCCTTCGACTCCGTCGGATCATTCGCAAGCGAATGATCCGGCTTCGCTCGGGATGACACGTATTCGCCGGTGTTTCTAGGTTTCAAAGTTGCTTGCCTGTAACGGCCGTCCAACACGTGCGCAGGATGCGGGGCGGGGCGCAGAGCCATTTGATGCGCTGCTCCGATGACCATTTTTATGTCATTAAGTTTCGAAACAATCCGCAGCACATGCGCGTGCTGGCAAACGAGTTACTTGCGACGCGGCTTGCAGAGCGGGTCGGGTTGCCGGTTCCGGTAACGGAAGTCGTTGAGGTCGGGGAATGGCTCATCAGGCACTCGCCGGAGCTGAATATTCAGCTGGCGGGGAACGTTATTGCATGCGAAGCGGGACTGCAGTTTGGATCGCGATACGTCGTGAATCCGGTTGAGGGGCGAGTACTCGACTGGCTGCCGGTCGAATTGTTCGATCGCTTGCGGAACATCGATGCTTTCGCGGGAATGCTCGCGCTGGATAAATGGACGGGCAACGCGAATGGACGGCAGGCAGCATTCTGGCGGAAAGGTCGCGAGCGCAAATACACGGCCACGTTTATCGATCAGGGGTACTGCTTCAACGCGGGGGAGTGGACGTTTCCGGATTACCCGCTGCGGGGCGTGTTCGCGCGAAACGAGGCTTATGCGCTGGTAAAAGGGTGGGAGTCGTTCGAGCCCTGGCTTTCTCGGATCGAAAATTTTTGTGAGGATGAAATCTGGAAGCAAGCGGGTGAGATTCCGCCCGAGTGGTACGCGAGCGAATGGGGTGCGCTGGAGAATCTGGGGCTAGAATTGATGGCTCGAAGGGCTCGCGTTCGTGAATTGATTAATTGCTTCCGGGTATCGGTACGGAGTCCGTTTCCGGGATGGATCGAGAATTAGCCGTCAGCCCTCAGCCCTCAGCCGTCAGGTAAGGCGGTGTTTGAATTTACGACTGTCATATGCGAGATTTCCGCGAACTGAAGGTCTGGCGACGGGCTCACAAACTCGCACTCGACTTGTATGAGGAAACCGGAAGGTTCCCAAAGCACGAGATGTATGGGCTCACTCAGCAGATTCGCCGGGCTGCTGTTTCAATTGCGGCAAACATTTCGGAAGGTGCTGGCAAGAATTCGCGTCCAGATTTTGCTCGATTTCTGCAAATTAGCCTCGGCTCCTCGAGCGAAGTGGAATATGAACTTCTTCTTGCGCATGAGCTAGGCTATCTGAGTCTTGAATCTCACAAGAAATTGACCGCGCACGTCGTTGAGACAAAACGAATGTTGACCGGGTTCATTCAATATCTGAATGGCGTTCGGACTGGCACTCACGGTTAAGGTTTTCCTGAGGGCTGATGGCTGACGGCTGATGGCTGATGGCTAGTTCACGACAAATCGAGTTTTTCCTGCTGCGCTACGCGGGAGATGTGACCAAGGGCGAGAGCATCAACCTCGGCGTGGTGGCAATCGCGCCGGAGCACGGCCCCTTCGGCGGATTTGCCGATGTGCGCTTCACGCGGAATTCACGGCGGCTGCAGTGCTTTGATCCATTGGTGGATATGGATGAGTTGGCAGCGCTCGAGCGCGAAATTCGGCAGGACTTGAAGGATCCGCAAAAGCGTGCGGACCTGATTCGGCGAACGAGCGACTCGTGGTCGAATGTGATTCAGTGCGAACCGTTGCAAGGATGTTTGGGCGAGTCGCCTGCGAAGGAACTGGAAAAGCTCAGCTTACTGTATTTGGAGACGCCGTCAGGCAACGAGAAACGCGA
>DATIYR010000086.1:0-31080 GCA_035517535.1 Terriglobales bacterium | reverse complement strand
CGAAGACTTTCGCATGTCACGGATTCTCACTCGCAACGCAATGGAAAATTCCATCTTCAATAATGCCGCGATCGGCGGATCGACAAATGCAGTCATTCATCTGCTCGCATTGGCGAGACGCGTGGGCGTGCCGCTTTCACTGGATGACTGGGACCGGCTGGGTTCGCACTTGCCCTGCCTCGTAAATCTGATGCCATCCGGCGAACATCTGATGGAAGATTTCTACTACGCAGGCGGAGTGCCCGTGGTACTTCGCGAGCTGGCCGAGGCCGGCATTCTGCATCGCGATGCAATCACCGCCAATGGCCACACCATTTGGGAAAATGTCGCCAAGGCCGAGTGTTGGAATCGGGAAGTGATCCGTCCTTTTTCCCAGCCTTTGAAACCGCACGCCGGCATCGCAGTCTTGCGAGGCAACATTGCCCCAAATGGTGCGGTCATCAAGCCGTCGGCCGCCAGCGAACATCTGCTCCGCCATCGGGGGCGCGCCGTGGTGTTTGAAAATGTTGAAGAGCTGCACGCGCGCGTGCCCGACGAGAGTCTCGATATTGACGAGAATTGCGTGATGGTTCTGAAGAACAGCGGCCCGTGCGGCTATCCCGGGATGGCCGAAGTGGGTAATATGCCGATTCCGCCGAAGTTGTTGCGCAAGGGAGTGCGAGACATTATCCGCATTTCCGATGCGCGGATGAGCGGCACGGCGTATGGGACCGTGGTCCTGCACATTTCGCCGGAAGCGGCCATCGGCGGACCGTTGGCTCTGGTGCAAACCGGCGACATGATCAGCCTGGATGTGCCGGGTCGTTCGCTAAAGCTAGAGGTTGACGACGCCGTCCTGCAACAACGCCGCACCAAGTGGGTAGCGCCGCCGCGGCCAACGCGTGGCTGGGCAAAGATGTACGTGGATCACGTCCTGCAGGCCCACGAAGGCATGGATCTGGATTTTCTGGTGGGCTCGAGCGGCGCGGAAGTACCGCGCGAGTCGCACTGAAGCACTACTCGGTGCCCGATTCCTGCACTGATCGCGCACTCAGCAATCATCCTGGTTGTAACGGAATCGGCGAACCCCGACGCAACTTCAATACTCCGGCTCAACTCGCGCGGATCAGCTTCGCATTACTTGATCGAGCTCAACAGTCATATCCAGCACGTGCTGGGTGGAAGTGGCGGATGGTTCCTGGCCGGATTTTCTGGAACTATTATCGACTCCAGAGTGGCATCAATATCGGAGTTGTTTCTACTCACTTCCATTTCAGCATAGACTACGCTCTGCAAGAGAAGAACAAAGGAGCAGGAATGTTAAGAAGATCGGCCGCGAACGTGCTGATTGCCTTGGCGGTATTGCTGGCTGCAGCTGCTGGAGCGCAAGAAGTTGGACCAGGTTACGACATCGAAATGAGCCGTATGATCCCGATGCGAGACGGCGCCCAGCTCGAGGCCTGGATATTCAAGCCCTCCCACCTGAAGGTGAAAGCGCCGGCCGTTTTAACCCTGACTCAGTACGACATCGACGGCGGCCGCCGCGGCAACGTCGCCGCTTACACCCGGCGCGGTTATGTTTTCGTGCAGGTTTACGTGCGCGGCCGCGGTCGCTCGGGCGGCGTCAAGAGCGACAATCTGGGCCTCCAGGTCGGGCGCGACGGCTACGACGTGGTGGAGTGGATCGCCGCCCAGCCCTGGAGCGATGGACATGTCGTGATGTTTGGCGGCTCATTCGTCGGTATGACGCAATGGCGCACCGCCGCCCAGCACCCGCCCCACCTTTCCGCTATCGCCCCTTACGTACCGATCTATCCGGGATGGGATGTGCCCAACACGAATGGAATTCCACAGGCGTGGTCCGCGGTGATCCTGGGCTACACATCTGGCCGCTCGCTGAATACTGGGTTCATCTCAAACCAAAGCTACTGGGGTGGAAAGATGCTCGAACAGTACGCTGCCTATCGTCCTTTCCGCGAATTGGACGATGCCATCGGGATTGCGCAGGACGACTGGTGGATGATTGACGATCGCGGCCAGAAGCTCTCGTTCATGAAAATGTGGCTCGATCACGTAGGCGACGAAGCCTTTAATCTTTCCGCAGAACCCAAAGCCGAAGATTATGCTCGCATGCATTTCCCCGTGCTAACCGCAACCGGCTATTTCGATGACGACCAGCCCGGAGCGCTGCGCTACTATCGAGCCGACGTGAAGAGTGCTCCGGCAGCAGCCGTGAATCAGCACTATCTTGTGATCGGCCCGTGGGACCATGGTGGCACACAGAAACCGACAAAGGAGATCGAAGGTTTAGCCATTCCCGATTCCGCGGTCCTTGACATGGACGCTCTGCACGCCGACTGGTACGACTGGGTGCTGGGGCGTGGACCAAAACCTGCTTTCCTGCGTGACCGAGTTGCTTACTTCATGTTGGGTGCCGATGAGTGGCGATACGCTAAGCGCCTGGAAGCCGCGTCAGGAAAAAATCTGACGTTGTATTTGTCCGACTCGGAGGGGACACCGAAGGATCTGTTCCACTCTGGGTCGCTTACGCAAAGCTCGACCGGGGAGGAACCCCCCGCCATTATTGTCGATGATCCGCACGAACTACCCGAGCTCGAAATCGCCAAATATGCCGAGAAAGAGGACCTGAAGAGCCAGTTTCGCGGGTTCGAGAAGCGAGCGATCAGCTTTCACTCTGAACCTTTTCAACACGATATCGAAATAGCAGGGCAGATGCACCTGAAATTGTTGGTGGAAGCGGACGCACCCGATTTTGACTTGTGGGCCCAGGTATTGCTGGTCCTGCCGGACGGTTCCACGGTTAAACTTGGCGAAGACATCCGGCGCGCCCGATTTCGTAACAGTGTGTTCAAGCAGGAACTGTTGCAGCCGAATCAGGTCGTGGAGATTCCTTTCGAGTTTTACTGGATGGCGCGAAGGATTCCAGCAGGCGCGCGGTTACGGCTCACCATCGCGCCGCTCAATTCGCCGAACTTTCAAAAGAACTACAACACCGGTGGCAGAATTGGCTACGAGAAGCCGGAGGACATGTGTATTGCGCACATCAAGCTCTTCCATGATACCGAACACGAGAGTCAATTAATCCTGCCGCTCGCGGCATCAGTTCCATCATCTGCAGGCAAATGACATGCCTATAATCCCATCTTCGATTTCGCGTCGTGAATTTCTTCGCCGCGCCAGTTCTGCGGCAGTGGCGGCGCCATTTGTCCTGCGGAGCCGCTACCGGCTGTTTGCCGAAAGTAGCGAAGAATATCCGGAGCGCGTGGTGAGGCTGATTCGTGAGGAACTGGTGATCGACATGCTCAATCAGTTTCTATACCGCAAGGACAAGGAGAAGCTGCTGAACGATTGGCTGACCAAGCCGGGCGCTTTCAAGCAAACCGACTTCGAGTTCTTCATGAACTCGGGAGTGAATGCAATCAACCTTGGTGATGGCGCAACGTCCCTGGATGATGCAGAAAAGCTGTTCGCGAAGTGGGACAGCTTTCTCCTCGACTACCCGCAATGGCTGGCACGTATCAATTCCGCCGATGACTTTGAAAAGATCAAAAGTCAGGGCCAATATGGCATTATTTTTGGACTGCAATCGAGTTTGCAATTCGAAAATCTGGATGCCGTCAATGCATGCTACGGCTGCGGCCAGCGGATTTCACAGCTCAGCTACAACTTCCGCTCCCTGGTCGCGGATGGCGCGTTCGAGCCACACGATGCCGGAGTCAGCGAATATGGGCAACAGGTAATCGAGCGCATGAACGAGGTCGGAATGGCCGTGGACCTGGGGCACGCGAGCGATCGCACCAAGCTCGACGCCTGCGAGATGTCCACAGCACCAGTGATTCTTTCGCACGGCAACTGCCGCGCACTGAATCCGGATGCTCCTCGCACTTCGACAGATGAAGCGATTCGAAAGCTGGCCAAGAAGGGCGGGGTCATGGGAATCACGTGTATCGCATTCATGGTTAAAGGCACCGAGCCGGTGACCATAGAAGACGTCGTGGACCACTTCGATCACGTGCGCGACCTAGTGGGAATTGAGCACGTAGGGCTCGGATCGGACGCTGGGGTCGAGAGCAATGATCTGGGAGATCCTAAGATACTCGAAGAAATGCTGACGAAGGCTGACCCGCGCTACCACGTGCATGGAACGCACGAGGTTGTGGCTGGCCTCGAAGGGCAGAAACGAGTTTACGATCTCACCGCTGCTTTCGTTCGCCGCGGATACACCGACGAGCAACTTCGCCTGGTTCTCGGCCAGAATTGGCGCCGGGTGCTAGGAGAAATCTGGCATGCCTAATGTGCCACGACGAAATGCTCTTGTAATCCCGAAGCCATTGTGGATCCAATCGTTGCGTAGCTGCCGAACGTAGTTTCCGTCCGGCGCCCGAAGAAATGGCCGAAAATTATATAACGACAGCCGAACCCCTGCTGTTCGAACTGAACGATCTCAATCTGTTCTCCGATTTCACCTACTATCTGTCGATCCTTATGAAGTCGTAATAGAACCCGTAGGCCATCAGTGTGGTCTCGGAATTGGCGCCTTTCCGATGCCATTGATGTAAAGTATCTTATAGTTTACCTTATACTACATATGGTAAACTATATATTACCTTACAATGAAAGGATAGTACGCTTGCTGACCCTTCCGATACCGGTTCTGCGTGCGCTGCGCAAGCTTGGCCATGATATCAAGGATGCGCGGCGGCGCCGGCGCATCCCCATGGTCATTGCGGCGCAGCGCGCATCGATCAGCAAGCCGACCCTTATCAGGATCGAGCGTGGCGATCCAAATGTTTCAATCGGCAGCTATGCCACGATGCTGTTTGTGATGGGCATGGCGGAGCGGATATCGGAACTGGTCGACCCGAGGAACGATCCGGTGGGCCTGCAGCTAGAAGAGGAGAACCTGCCGAAACGGATCCGCCGGCCGCGCCCCGCCAAACCCGCGAAGGGTAAATGATGGACCGCGAAACGCTCGTCTATGTCGATCTCGACGGCGTCCCACATCTGATGGGGCGGCTGTGGGCGCGCGTCCGCAAGAACAAGGAAAGCGCCACTTTCGAATACGACGCAGCCTGGCTGCAGCATCCGGCGCGCTTTTCCCTGGAGCCTGCGCTGCAGCTCGGACCGGGTCCGTTCCATACGCCGGCCGACACTCCGATGTTCGGTGCGATCGGCGACTCGGCACCGGATAGATGGGGGCGGGCTCTGATGCGCCGCATGGAACGAAGGCGGGCAGAGCGCGCCGGCGTCGCGCCACGCACGCTGCAGGAGATCGATTATCTGCTGCTCGTCGACGACGAGGCCCGCCAGGGCGCATTGCGTTTCGCCGAACGCGAGGGCGGAGCCTTCCTGCGCGAGAAGGGCGTGAAACCCATCCCGCCTCTGGTCGAGCTGCCCGAGCTGTTGTCTGCCGCTGAACACGTCATCGAGGACAAGGACACCGAAGAAGACATGCGCCTGCTGTTCGCGCCGGGATCATCGCTCGGCGGCGCCAGGCCCAAGGCCTCAGTTATAGAAAAGGACGGCCATCTGGCGATTGCGAAGTTTCCGCGCAAGGATGATGAGATCAACACCGTCGTGTGGGAAGCCGTGGCGCTTGCGCTCGCGGCCAAGGCCGGCATCGCCGTGCCCGAAGACCGCATCGAGACGATCGGCAACAAGCCGGTGCTCCTGTTGCGCCGCTTCGACCGCGAAGGAAACCGCAGACTTCCTTTTCTCTCCGCGATGAGCATGCTTGGCGCTAGGCACAACGAGACCAGAAGTTATCTGGAAATTGTCGACGCCCTGCGCCGCCACGGCGCGGCTCCACAAGAGGACATGGAGGGGCTGTGGCGCCGCCTCGTGTTCAATATCCTGATTTCCAATGACGACGACCATCTGCGTAATCACGGCTTTCTCTATGCCGGGCAGGACGGCTGGCGTCTTTCCCCGGCCTACGATCTGAATCCGGTTCCGACCGACATCAAGCCGCGCATCCTCAGCACCGCGATCAATGAAGACGACAATACAGCATCGCTCGCGCTTGCCCTCGAAGTCGCTCCCTATTTCGAGCTGGACGAGAAGAGATCCCGCGTCATTGTGAAAGAAGTCGGAGGGGTCGTTTCCAAATGGCGCGACGAGGCGGCGCACCACGGTCTGGCAATAAACGAGATTGACCGCATGGCATCGGCGTTTGAGCATGATGATCTGAAAACCGCACGCGGACAATAGGACCGGCCTGACAGAAAGGACGGCGCTGATGAAAGAAAGTGCGGCGTTGTTGGTTTTGGCGGGCATATGCAACGATAGAAGAAGCCATAGAAGAATCCTTTCCGGCTTAAAAAGTCTCGGTTTTGCTAAGAGTTCGCTTTGCCCGGCTATCTGCTGCCCGACCGAGCGAACCAGGCTCGTGTCGCGATCTTGCTCGAGCGACTGGAAAAGATAGCCGCGTTTTGATCGGACAATTATTCCAGATGTGAGCTCACCGTTGGCACACGAAATTGAGTTTGGGGCAAAACCGAACGCGGATCTGGTACGCGGGCCAGTCCGTGAATCAGTGAGACCCGATTTTGCACGCTTGAGTCTTGCGGTGGGTTTTCGCACAACCCTGAGTTATCTCCACAATCCCCACCAGTCGGCGACCGCTTATTCTATGGTGCCGCCTGGCGAAGCCGCATAAGTGGTAAGCTACGCTGATCGTATGCGGGACAGAGCGGGCGCTATACCGGATTCCCGATGTCTCCCAACACAGATAATGTTACCGTGGTAGCTCGGCGCTGAGGTCGTATGGAAGCGTTATGGCCCGTATTCTCACCCTGATGAGTATTGGACTCGCGCTGTACTGCGCAGCGGCAGCAGCACAGAACTTGGCGCAACCAGAAACTCCGCTGACCCGCGTTGACCAGATACGGCGATTGACTGCACAACAAGCTGCCCAAGGGTATCCGGTCATAATCAGGGGCGTCGTTACCGGAGACGTCCCCGCGCCAGATTATTTTGTTCAGGATTCTTCGGCGGGAGTTTTTGTTGAGGGCAGCCATACACCGCTGTTTCAGCACCACCTGGGCGATTTGGTTGAAATTGAAGGTGTGACCGGTCCGGGGAATTTTGCACCCGTCATTCGGGAGCAAAGCTATAGAGTTTTAGGCGAGGGCAAGCTTCCCGCGAGCAAACTGTACAGCTTCGCTGAACTGGCCGACGGCCGGATGGATAGCCAATGGGTGAAGGTGCGCGGCATCGTTCATTCGAGCGCTATCGATCGCACTTCCTGGCGGGAAACCACGCTTGTGATGCGGATCGCATCCGGCAAAGGCGAGTTCACCGTTCGTGTGCCGATTGAAAAAGAACAAGACTTCTCTTCGTGGATTGACCGCGAGGTATTGATCGAGGGTGTCTGCGGCAGCTTCTTCAACAGCCAGCGGCAACTCAGCGGCATTCTCTTCTATGTGCCGCGATTGAGTTTTGTCCGCATGGAAGCTCCGGCCAAAGATACTTCCATTTCTGCTCTCTTGCGATTTTCTCCGCGTGAAGGCGCTTCTCATCGTGTGAGGATCAAAGGCGTTGTGGTGTATCAACAGCCGGGAACAAGTTTATTTGTGCAAGCCGAAGGTAGAGGGCTGCGGGTGCTTACGAACCAAGACACACATGTAGAACCCGGCGATGTGGTGACCATATTTGGTTTTCCAGAGATGGGAGAGTCCGCACCAATTCTCACTGACGCGGTTTTCAGTCGGACCTCAACTGGAGCAGTGCCGGCTCCATTGCCCTTCGCGCTCGACTCGCCTTGGGAACAGTATGACGGTGCCTTGGTGACAATCGACGGTACGCTGCTCGGCCGCAAGCAGCAGGATGGTGGGCTGCGGTTACTCCTGCGAACCCGCGACTATCTTTTCGAAGCGCAGGCACGGGATGCAGCCTCGCAAGAGCGGCTTCGCGTGTTGCCTGCCAACAGCGAACTGCGAATTACAGGCGTTTGTCTGGTACGAAGCGGTGGCCTCTGGTCGGCGCCGGAATCATTTCGTCTGCTGATTCGCTCCGCAGATGACGTGGTTTTGCTGCGCTCACCATCGTGGTGGAATTTCCGACACGCCCTGTGGTTGCTGGGCATTACTGCTGGAATACTTTTGATTGTGCTCGCCTGGACTGCGGTCCTGGGCAGAAGATTACGCGAGCAGATGGCTATTGTGCGCCAGCGGCTTCGCAGCGGGGCCGTGCTCGAGGAGCGGAACCGAATCGCCCGCGAACTGCATGACACGCTTGAGCAGGAGCTGGCCGGCATCACCATGCAACTTGACCTCGCTTCCGACTGTTTTGATGATGTGCCGGGAGTCGCCCGTGATGCGGTTGAGACTGCACGTCGCATGAGCCGCCACAGTATGCTCGAAGCTCGGCGTTCAGTGTGGGATTTGCGTTGTCATCTGCTCGAAAGCGGAGATCTGGTCTCTGCGCTCAAGGAAGCTCTGAAGCCAATAATGCCGCACGATGCGATCCCGATTAACATCCATACCACTGGCACGCCGGTGCGCCTCTCGTCCCGCATAGAGATGAACCTGTTGCGAATTGGGCAGGAGGCGGTGGCTAATGCACTGAAACATGCGCAATGCCATGAGATCGGCGTGCATTTAAGGTATGCTCCCGGCGAAGTCTGCTTGTCAGTCCAGGATGACGGTCGCGGTTTCGTTCCTGGTCAACCCGCAGGGCATTTTGGTCTGCTCGACATCCGGGAGCGGACAGAATCGATTGGCGGTCAGCTTGAAATTCGAAGCGAGGCAGGTTTGGGCACAAGGATCGCGGTTGCGATCCCGATCTCGGAAACGAACGTGAACGATGAAAAATCCAAAGCCCATACGTATTCTGGTCGTTGATGATCACTTCATGGTCCGCATGGGGCTTTCCGCCTCGCTGAATGCGGAGCGCGATATGCAGGTGGTCGCCGAGGCGGGCGGGGCCGAGGCCGCAACGGGGGCGTACCGTGACCATCATCCAGACCTCGTCCTTATGGATGTGCGGCTGCCGGGAGTGAGTGGGATCGAGGCAGCCAAGTCGATCCTCAGCGAATTTCCCGGCGCTCGTATCCTGATGCTTTCTACCCACGCGAGCGAAGAAGAAATCTATCAGGCGCTGCAGGTAGGAGCATGTGGCTACCTCTTAAAGAGTGTAGTGCGCGAGGAGTTGTTGCGGGCAATACGCATGGTCGCCGCGGGCGAGCACTATTTGGACTCTTCTGTCGCCGGAATCCTGGCATCTCGTGTGGCACATCGTCCGCTGACGGGACGCGAGCTTGAAGTGCTGCGCATGGTTGCCAAAGGCTTCGGGAACAAAGAAATCGCAGCAGCGCTGGATATCGCCGAAGTCACCGTGAAACTGCACGTAAGCCACGTGCTCGAAAAATTAAACGCGAGAGACCGCACGGAAGCTGCTACCGCGGCATTAAAGCGCGGCATCATTGCGCCGGAGTGAGGGCCGCTGAACCCGCAAGGTTTGAGTTTTGCGCCGCTGAATCATTCCAATCTATCCTCAAGGTCAAGCGTGTATGCTAGTGCTCAAAGCTCCTGGTCGCGATTGGCAGGTACGCTAACCTATTCATGGTTCCCGGGCATTCTCTTATTTATTTCCGTATCGCCGCGCGAATTATCGCGATATTTGGGCTTTGCTCGTGCTTAGCGCTTCAGCCGACCGCGGCGCAGAACCAAAACGAACCAGGCGGCGCTGCGCTTCAAAGCGGAGCCAGCACCGGTATTGCGCACGCGCCTGTTAAAGACGCCCAGTCTCGTCCCATCACGGCCGGGGGTTTTGTCGATGGCGCTCCGATCATTTTTTCAGACGTGACCCATGCGGCAGGTCTCGACAAGTTTCACCACAAATCGGGCACGCCGGAAAAAACGACAATCCTCGAAACGCCAGGTTCAGGTGTCGCGCTACTCGATTACGACAACGACGGATGGTTAGACATTTATCTGGTGAATGGATCAACTTTCCCGGCGCTCAAGGGAAAAGAAGCACCGCCGCGGGCCATGCTGCTCCACAACAATCATGACGGGAGTTTCACGGATGTTACCGACAAAGCCGGAGTAGCCAATGAGCGCTGGGGTTTTGGCGCTGTGGTCGGCGACTACGACAACGACGGCTGGCCGGACATTTACGTTTCGAATT
Source organism: Terriglobales bacterium (assembly GCA_035517535.1). GTDB lineage: Bacteria > Acidobacteriota > Terriglobia > Terriglobales > Acidobacteriaceae > Gp1-AA145. The sequence goes on along the minus strand of DATIYR010000086.1, from coordinate 20,949 downwards.
TCGGTAAGAACCGCCTTTACCACAACAATCATGACGGGACCTTCACCGATGTTGCCGAGAAGGCCGGGGTGACGCTCGGCGGTTGGTCAACCGGTGCAACCTGGGGAGACTACGATCGCGACGGTTACCTTGATTTGTTCGTTCCCGGCTATGTGAAATTCGATCCCGATAATCCGCCGATCGCTGGCAAAGGCGGCCTCCCGGCCGGCTACTGCCAGTTTCGCGGCGTAGATGTAATGTGCGGTCCGCGAGGCTTGTCCGGCGAAAGCGACCATCTTTTTCACAACAATCACGACGGCACGTTCACGGACGTGAGCGAGAAGGCAGGAGTTTCCGATCCGCACGGATACTACGGTTTGGCCTCGGTTTTTGTGGACGTGGACGATGACGGCTGGCCCGACCTGCTGGTCGCGAATGATTCCGTGCCGAAGTATCTCTATCGCAACAAGCACGATGGCACATTTGAAGACATCAGCTATCTTTCCGGTTTCGCGTTGAATGACGAGGGCCGCGAGCAGGCGTCGATGGGAATCGCAGTCGGTGATTACAATCACGATGGCCGCGTGGATTTTGCGATCACGAATTTTTCCGACGACTATGACACGCTTTATCGAAATGAAGGCGACGCCAGCTTCACGGACGTGAGTTATCCCGCTGGCATTGGGAATGTGACGATTCCGTTTCTTGGTTGGGGAACAGGATTCCTCGATTACGACAATGATGGCTTCCTCGATCTCTTTTTCGCCAACGGGCATGTTTATCCCGGCGTGGATAAGCAGGACTGGGGCACAACCTGGGCGCAGCGCCCGCTTCTATTTCGCAACGTAAACGGATCGAAATTTGAGGAAGTGCCGGCCGCAACCGGAAGCGGACTGGCAGTTGTAGTCTCGGCGCGGGGCGCGGCTTTTGGCGATCTGTTCAACGACGGCCACATCGACGTAGTGCTCAATGTAATGGATTCGACGCCGGTGCTTTTGCGCAATGTAGTGAAAAATTCGAATCACTGGTTCGGCATAAAGTTGATCGGTGGTCCGAAATGCCCCCGTGATGCGGTCGGTGCAAAGGTGTTTCTCACCGCGGGTAGCGTGCGGCAAAGAGCGGACGTTTACGCGGGCGGAAGCTACGCGTCCAGTTCTGATCCACGACCTCATTTTGGTTTAGGCGCGGCCGCCAGCATCGATAAGCTCGAAATCATCTGGCCAGAGGGAACAAAAGAGCAGGTGAAGGTTGACGCCGTCGATCGCATTATTACCGTCGAAGAAGGTAAAGGAATCGTGCAGCAGTGAAAGTGAGGGGCACCGATTCACGAGCGCTCGCCGCCGGTCTGTTATGTTTCGCGGTTTCGTTTCCTGTGATGTTGTCGAGCGCGCAACAAACGTCGTCGCCTTCTGCAAGTGGTCAGGCTTTTGTCGATGTCACACAGCGGCTAGGCGTAAATTTTCAATATTACTCATCTCATACCTCGAAAAAATACTTGCCGGAAACGATGGGCGCAGGGGTTGCGCTCTTTGATTACGACAATGACGGCCGCCTCGATATTTTTCTGGTAAATGGCGCGCCACTCGCCGACCCAACTCCCAAAGGCACAATTCCGCAGAAAACGGATTCACGCTACTGGAACCGTCTTTATCATCAGAAGCCCGACGGTACGTTCGAGGATGTCACTGAAAAGGCTGGGCTGCAGGGGGCGGGCTACGGAATGGGAGTAGCTGTCGGCGACTATGACAATGATGGATTTGAAGATCTTTACGTGACCGCATTCGGCGGAAACAAGCTCTACCACAATAATGGCGATGGCACGTTCACGGACCTGACAGACAAAGCCGGCGTTGGAGGAAGTGGCTGGTCAACGAGTGCCGCATGGGTTGACTTAGATAATGATGGCTTCCTCGACTTAGTTGTGCTCCGCTATCTGCAGTGGGACTTCGAAGACATCTGGTGCGGCGAGCACAAAGAAGCCCACCGCGCCTATTGCCATCCGGATTACTTCAAACCGATTGCCCCGCTCGTTTATCACAATAATAAGGATGGCACGTTCACCGAAGTCTCTCAGAAGATTGGCCTCGCAAAGCCCGGCAAAGGCCTGGGGGTTTCGCTTGCCGACTATGATCGCGACGGTCACATCGATCTTTTTGTGGCCAACGATTCCATGCCTGAGTTTCTCTATCACAACAAGGGCGACGGCACGTTTGAAGAAGTTGGACTGGCCTCGGGAGTGGCGGTTGATGTGGACGGACGCACCTTTGCAGGAATGGGCGCAGATTTCGCCGACTATGACAATGACGGCTGGCCTGACATCGTGGTGACCGACCTCGCCAATCAGCGCTACGCTCTTTACGAGAACAACGGCGACGGCACCTTCACCTACGCTGACTTCACGACCGGCATTGCGCACATGACGCTTTCGCACTCGGGCTGGGGAGTTCGTTTCTTCGATTACGACAACGATGGATGGAAAGACCTGCTCATTGCGCAGGGGCACGATCTCGATACCATCGAGTTGAATTATCCAAATTTGCACTATCGCGAACCGATGCTTCTCGCGCGCAACACGGGAAAGAATTTTGTGGATGTCTCCGGGCAGTCGGGCGAAGTCTTCCAGCGCCCGTGGGTGGCGCGAGGTTTGGCGATCGGCGATTTAGATAACGATGGCCGCCTTGACGCAGTTGTGACAACAAACGATGGCCCAGCCCACATTCTTCACAACGAAACTCAGACTCAGAATCATTGGATCCTTCTGAAGCTGGTAGGGCATAAGAGCAATCGCGATGCAATTGGCGCGGAAGTCAAGCTGGTCACGGCGTCCGGCTCGCAGTACGAGACGGTGACGACAGCCAGCAGCTATCTTTCCGCAAGCGATAAGCGCGTACATTTCGGAATGGGCCCGGAAACAATTGCACAAGAGATCGATATTCTCTGGCCGAGTGGAATCAAACAGACCCTCACGAATGTTGCTGCTGATCAGATTTTGCAGATTGATGAACCGTCGGCTTCTTCTACCGCGAAACCATGAGGACCGAAGCCATACTCGCGACTTTCGGAGTCTCTTTGATGGTGATCATGTCGTTTGCGACACCTTTTGCTGGCGCGCAGTCGACCTGCACATTTGATCGCGCAATGAGCGAATTTCACGCGGGCAATTACTCATCCGCCGCTGCGCTGTTTTCCGAAGCCGACGCCACCGCGCCGGGGAGGACGGACGCGCTGCTGTATGAGGCAAAATCATTGGTAAGTCTCCAGAATTTTCCCGGCGCCGAGAAAGCACTGCGTACTTACACCGGGTCTCATGCCAATTCCTCGGATGCGCTGTATTTGCTTGGCTTCGTTCTCAATCGCGAAAATCGCGCGGCAGAATCGCTTGCGATTTACACGAAGGCTGCGGCGATCACGACTCCGACATCGGATGATTTGAAGATTGTCGGGCTGGACTACATTCTTTTGAACGACTATCCGGATGGAATCAAGTGGCTGGAAAAATCTGTCTCCTTCGATAGCACGAACAAAGACGCCTGGTATTTTCTTGGCCGCGCGTATTACACCAAAGCGCGTCTCGCAGATGCGCACAGAGCGTTTCAGAAGGTCCTCAATCTTGATCCGCGCAACGTAAGAGCGGAGGACAACATCGGATTGATTTACGAAACCAGCGGAGACACCGCGGCAGCAATTGACGCTTATCGTAACGCGATCGCATGGCAAACCAACGACCTGAAACCGAGTGAGCAGCCGTATGTAAACCTGGGAAATTTGCTGATGGAGCAAGGGCAAACCGAAGAAGCGCTGGGCCTGCTGGAAAAGGCGGTCGCGATTGCGCCCAAAAGTGCCTATTGCCATTTGACCCTTGGCGAGAACTACCGCAAAGCCGGCCGGCTCAAAGATGCGCAGCATGAACTGGAGGAAGCGACACAACTCGATCCTGAAAACGCAGTGGCGCATTACCAGTTGGGAAGACTCTACAAAGATATTCATGACGTGAGTCGCGCGCAGGCGGAGTTCAAACGAGCCTCGCAGTTGAAGACGCAAGAGGCAGGGTTGAATCCTGACAAATCACACCAGTAAAGTTCTACGCGCTCGAACGCACACCCTGAGAATTACTGCGGCTGGTTCGGTTGGTCGGGCGTCTTTGTTCCCGGATCGCTCGCGTGATCGACGCGCAACCGTTCACGCTGCTCCTGCGTTTTCTGTGCCTCCGTGTCCTTGAGCTGCTGGTATGTAGCCATCGCAGTGCGCGCCTCGTCCATGCGGCGCAATCGCCGATACGCAGTGCCGAGCTGATACCACGCCTGGGTCACAACCTGCGGATCGGAGTCTCGTTTGATTGCCGCCTCAAATTCGCGTGCCGCATCTTCGGTGTCGCCCGTGAGCATTTCAGCGCGCCCTAAGTTGTAATCCATATGCACCATGCCGGGTTTAACCCGCTGCGCCGCCTCAATCAGTTCCTTCCCCTTTGCGCCATCGCCCTGGTCCACCCTGATCACACCCAGTTTGTAGATCGCCAGAACGTTGTTCGGGTTAATCTCCAGTTCCTGTCGCAGTGCAGCTTCTCCTTCTGTGATCTTGTTGATCGCCAGGTATTCTGAACCCAGTTCCTCATGAAGTCCCGGTTCACGTGGCGCCAGCTTGATCGCTGCCTCATATTCAACAATTGCATCCGCGTGATGATCGGCTTCCGAATCGGCCTGCGCCAGGACGCGATGCACTCGCCAGGAGTTTGGATCGATCTTGAACATCTCGGCGTAGCTGTCTTTCGAAACCAGAAGATGCGCACGCCCGCGGTGGTAGAGAATGTCGGCATCTCCAGGCTTGAGCTTGTCGGCGCGATCGAGCGCTTCGGCTGCATCTTCGGGACGATCTTGCGCAAGCCGCACCACGCCGAGCCACATCCAGGCGTTGGCATCTTTCGGATCCGCGGCAGTTTCCTTCATGACAGCCGAAGCCGCATCGTCCAAATGATTCAGTTCAAATTCGGAAATACCGAGGAACAAATTCGCGCCGCGCAAATGCGGTTTTAGCTTCAACGCTTCGCGAAAGCTGACAATCGCCTCCTCGTATTTCCCGAGTTCTTCATCAACGAGGCCGAGATTGAAATGGGCCTCGGCGAACGTAGGTTGGCGTTTGGCTGCTGCGGCGAAGCCGGCGGCGGCTTCCTTCAGGTTTCCTTCCCGCATCGCTTGCGTGGCCTGAGTGAATTCAGGTGGAACAGAGGCAGTCTGCCCCCCACAGATCGCGCCCGTGACGGCCAATATCAAAATCGTGGATATGCGCCGGCACTCGCTCCGGGAAAACTTTTGTGGGATTAACAAACAAGAACCGAGGATGCTGAACACGGTTAAATTCTATACTTCAGAAACAACTAAACCACGGAGTCCTTCTAGCACTTGCATGACAAAAGGACTCCGGCAGATCGGCCGGATATGCGTGGTGCTAGAAGTCAAACCGCAACGTCGCCTGGATTTGCCTCGGAGCGTTGATCACACTGTGGCCGCTGCCTCCTGGTACGCCGAAAAAGGTATCACCGGGATACCCGTCGATTGCACCAAAGATGTGGCGATTGAACGCATTCGGGATATCAAGCTTGAATACGATCATCTTGTTCTCGGTAATCGCGGTTCGTTTGATGATCGCAAAATCTTCATTCTTATAAGCGGGACTTCGCCACCACCCAACGACCGAGGGCAAATTTCCGAAGGTGTAGCCGCCTCCTGCTGCCAACGAGGCGTCGCTTGGGTTTTCAAACGCCGAGCAGTTTGCCGGGGTCGGCGCGCCGGGAACGTTTGGCTGAAATACACCTGCAGCGTTTTCGGAACAACCGCTGTTCCAGTTTGTATTGAGCGGACCCGGACTCCACTGGACTGGATGCGCCGGGAAAGGATTTCCGATCAAACTGAACCGGAAATTGCCGGTAGTAAGATTTCCGGGAGGAGTGGTCGCGTATTCGTTGATCACTGTTGGCGAGCCGCTCTGATAACGCTGAATGCCGCTTACCTGCCACCCGCCGAGAACTTTGCTGGCCGCGCCATGATTCAAATATTTCTTTCCGGGGCCGACTGGAATTTCATACAAGTAGCTGAGCACGAACGTGTGGGGAATATCCTGATAGCTGAGCGCCTTCTCGCCATTGAGATTGTAAGGATTCTGGGCGCCGAAAACATTCGAATTGAATCCGGTGAGGGTCGAGAAAGCAGAATCGGCGTCGGTCAAAGTCTTTGAGAACGTATATGAAGCCATCAAATTCAGACCATTGCGAAAGCGACGCTCCAAGCTCGCTTCGAGGGCGTTGTAGGTAGATTGTCCAAGGTCTTCGAGGCAGCAGTTGGTCGTGATGTTGGTGTACTGCGGGTAAGGTCGCAGCAATTGTCCAACCGTTGCGCTACCCCCATTCTGTGGTTCCCCCCACCCGGGTACGAACCACGAAGGCACCGTGACCCCGAAAGAGTTCAGAATCGCCGGGCCGTTATTTCCATCCGAGCCATCGGCGGCGTAGGTAAGTGCGTTGCCCAAGGAAAGGTACTTGGGATTGATCATGTTGATTTCAGCGAGATTCGAGCGCAGACGGGTGGCATGTTGCCCCACGTAGCCGATGCTGAAAATCAGGTCTTGCGCAATCTGGTGCTCAATCTCAAGGTCCCAGTTCTGGACCATGCCAGGACGCCCGTAGTTAGGGGCGACGTAATCGGGTGAGCTTCCTGTGAAAGCGAGGAGACTTGGTGATGTTCCGGCGCCGGGCGCTGGGTACGCAGGGAAACCCGCGTCCATTGACTGCTCCGGCGTGAAATTGTCCGGACTGGTGAAGTTCGGGTTTGAAGAATACCCAGTGGTGAGATTGCCGCCAAAATCCGGATAAACGAGTTGCGCGTAATAGATGCTGTAGCCACCGCGCAATACCGAATTCTTCGCGAAATCAGGCGACCACGCGAAGCCGATACGCGGACCGAAGTCCTTGTAATAGGTATTGGCTCCGACCGCGCCCTTGCCAAAAACCAAAGCTCCCGGCGCTCCGCCCGCAGCAGGATTCGGCGTCGTTAAGGACAAAACAGATTGATCGCCGAGAGCCTCGTGGCGCGGAGTATCGACGTCCCAGCGTAGGCCTAGATTCAGGGTCAAGTTCTTCGTGGCCTTGAAATCATCCTGCACATAGGTGGCGTAGTAGTTTTGAATCCAGCGGGGATAATGCGAGAACACCGTTACCTCTTCCTCCTGGGGCAGTCCAAGCAGGAAGCTGGCAAAAGGATCGCCCGTCAGTTGTGCAGTTGCCGGGTCCTGGGCTGGAGGAGCAAAAGCGGTCTGGTACTCGTAGAAGAAATATTGAGGCGTGGTTCCGCTTTGCGATTCAACCGAATATTGATAAGTACGCCATTCGAAACCGAACCGAAACGAGTGACGTCCTTTTATCCAGGAAAGACCGTCGGCTACAACCAGCGCGTTGGGAACCTGGAGCGCGTAATTGTTGTCTCCTAATTGAGAATAGCTGAGGCCATACTGTGCACCGTTGAACTGAATTTGTGGAAACAGGAGACTGGGTGCGTTACCGATACCCAAGTTAGTGTCCCAATCTTCGCCGGTCACGCTTGGCGACTTGCTGGCGGTGTAAACCCGGTTCAGGCCAACGGTGAAGTGATTCAGAATTGAAGCACTGAGCAGGTAGTCCCATCCAAAGCGCAAATAATGAGTGAAATAGTAGTTGTAATAATTATTGGGCGTGAGCGGCGCTGGCAGATCGAAGCCGCTTCCGTTCAGGAAGTTCTGCTCGCGGCTGCTATAGGAAAAGAACAATTTGTTTTTTGCAGTCAGGTTCTCGTCTATGCGGAACGTCGTCTGAGTCGTGACCACGTGGTCGAGGGTTGCGGGATCTTGGTAATTTAAGCCTAGGCCCGGTACACCGTTGACAGTAGATCCAGGAAGATTGGGAGCCGGCAGAAGCGCGAGAATCTTCTGAGCGACCGGGCTGATGTTTGTGATCTTGTTTCCGGGAAATGGAAGCCGGCAGGTCTGGCCTCCGACAACCTGAGTTGTGGATGGGTCAAAGATTTGCCCCTGCAGCACCGGCTGCCCATTGCAGGGATTAATGGCGCCGGTTAGCCCTCCGAGAAGCGCTGAGAAGTCCCCGCCGCGTTCCGCCGCCGTCGGCAGGGTGAGAATGTCATTCGTCAAGCCGCGACGGTTACGGTATTGCTCCCATGAGAAGAAAAAGAAAGTCTTGTCGTGACCGTCATAGAGATGAGGGATTACGACTGGTCCGCCCAACGTTCCACCGAAGTCATTCTGGCGGTCGCGAGGCTTTTTATTGAGCGGAGCACAATTACTCGTGCACTCTTTGATAAGCGCGTTTGCGAAGTCGGTGTTCCATGAATAGGCGTCAAGCGCCTCGTTTCGAAACAGCTCGAAAACCGACCCGTGATAATTGTTCGTCCCGGATTTCGTATCAAAGCTCTCAATCCCACCGGAGGTGTGGCCGTATTCTGCCGAAGGGGTTGAAGTTGTGACTTTGAATTCCGTGAGGGCTTCGGGCGAAGGCGCAGTCTGGTCGAAAGCGGAGCCGGAATCGGAGCGCTGAACGCTGACTCCGTCGAGCAGAATCTCTGTGCCGAAGTTTTGACCACCGGAGAGCTTCGACTCAAAGACGCCCGCGCTGGCGTGATCGCTGTTGGTACCGGGCCCGGTAGTTCCGGGGGCGAGAAATACAAACGTTTCTGGCGAGCGCACGAAGCTTTGGCCCGTGGAATTGAGCGCCAGGGGCAGATCTTCGATTTGCTTGTTAGTAACAACGGTACCGATGTCTGAACTCTCGGTCTGGATAGTTGGCGCATCGGCCACCACGCTGACTTGTTCTGTTACTGCGCCCGGCTCGAGGGTTATGTTCAACGCGGTAACCGTGCTGATCTGCACGAGAACAGCCGTTCTCTCTGCGGTTTTGAAACCCTTGGCGGTGACGGTGATGTCGTACCGTCCAATTTCGATGTCAGCTATACGGTAAATTCCGTCGGAGGTGGAGACAGTTTTATAGGTGTTTCCGGTATCAACTCCGCGGATGGTGATGTCCGCTCCGCTGACGACGGCCCCGGACGTATCCAATACTGAGCCCGCGATCGTGCCCCGGTCCGATTGGGCTGCGGCGGTACTGATCAGGATCAAACAAAACGCTACGCCCAGCCCTGTTCGCGAATAGCGCACCATCTCACACCCCCCCAATCGTCCGAACGAGTTGCTTGTCGCATCAACGTTTGTTTAGCGAGAATTAGAAAGGTACAAACGTAGTAATACAAAACAACTAGTCTGGGGTGTCAAGCTATACTTTCGTACAGTGCCGCGAAGCATGTTCGTGTCGCGATTTACATGGGACTTTCACGTTATTTTCATCAGCCACTGAATCACTGTGGAGGATGCGTTATCGGCCGTCGGTCGAAAGCGGTTGACGAGAAGAAGACAGCGTAGATCGGAAACCTGGCACACTGCTGCCAGGGCAAGAGACCGCACTTCCGAATGCAGTTTACATTTGTAGCGAGTTACAAGTGCACCAGTCCGCGTTGCAGCGCGGTGACCACGGCCTGAGTGCGATCACTCACATTTAGTCTCATAAGGATCGTGCTCACATGGCACTTCACCGTGGCCTCGGTGATGCCCAGTAAATTGGCGATTTCCTTATTACTTAAGCCATCCACAAGGTATCGCAGGACCTCTCGCTCACGGGCACTGAGTTCGGAGTCTGGCGTCCTGGATTCCAGGGCTTTGGTGATCGGAGCGGGCAAGAAACGCCCGCCGCTCTGCACACGCAACAATGCATCAATGAGCGTCTGATACGGCATTCCTTTAATGATGTAGCCTCTCGCTCCGGCCTCGAGCGCCCGGTGGATGTCTTCATCGCCCTCGTAAGTGGTAAGAACCACAAATTTTGCGGTTGGGTGCCGCACCCGGATGGTATGAATTGCGTCAACTCCGCTCATCCCGGGCAGTCGAAGGTCCATCAGCGTGATGTCGGGCTTGTGTTGCGCGAACAGGGATACCGCTTCCTCTCCGCTTCCGGTTTGAGCGACGACGGTCATGTCGGAGCGCGCGTTAACGATGGATGAAACGCCCACCCGCATCAGTGGGTGATCGTCGACAACCATCACTTTGATCTTCTTTGTCACAGTACTGGGTGAATTTCGTTGCTCTCGTGCGGGAGAGATGTGTCTTTTGAAACGTAGAGTACGATTTCCGTTCCTACTCCCGCCTTACTGTTCACGACGAATCTGCCGCCGATACGTTGAATTCTCTCCTGCATACCGGTCAGTCCATAGTGGCCAAGTTGCAATGAGCGCAGTGTTTCAGGGTCGAAGCCGATGCCGTTGTCGACGACTCTTAGCTCGCATTCGTCTTTTCCAAAACACGCGGCAATCTGAACATGGCTTGGATGGCCATGCCGCACGGCGTTGTAGATCGCCTCGCGCAACACCATGAGTACTTCGTGAATCGTGTCTCGCTGAAACTCAAATGGTTGGCCGGTGATCACGTACTCAACTGGTATTCCTAATTCACGCTGCACCTGGTCGGATATCGATGCGAGAAACGGCCCCAGGCTCCTCACTGCGGCTGGTTTCTGGCGCAGGTTCCATACGGCTTCCCGCGCCTCGTCGATGGTCGTGCGGAGCTGGGTCCGGGCGCAGGTCATCAAGTCTTCTCTGGCATCGGCTTCCTTGGGCCCCAGACTGAGGTACGCTTCGAGCAATGCCGAAACACTGACGCATCCCTGAATCAGCGTGTCATGCATCTCTCGCGCCAGCCGCGTGCGCTCGTTCAATACTGCCTGGAACCTTGCCCGAAGTTGACTAAGGTGAAATTTGTGAATGCTCCAGGTCGCGGCGGCCAGAGAAAAGATGCACAGACTAAGAAACCAAACCGTCTGGTAAAAATGCGGCTCTTGCAGAATTTGCAATGAGGTCTCGGAAACTTCTTGGGGATTATTCATCTCAAATGCGGCAACGCGGAATTTATAACGGCCGGCTGGCAAATTCGTGTAGTGCGCGACCCGTTCGGCTGTGGCTTCACTCCAATCGCGGTCAAAGCCATCGAGCTTATACCGGAAACGGACTCGTTCCTGCGAGCGCAGCTGGACTACGCCGTAATGCACTTCCAGCTTAACTGTGTCCGGACGCAATAAGACGCTGGGCGATGGCACGATCTGCAGTCCATCCGCGATCACCTGATCGACCACCGCCGGTGCAAGCTCAGCCGGCCTTGGCTGATCAATGCGGATACGCATCGGCCCGCGGCTGCTGGGAAACCAAACCTCGCCGTTGGTCGTGAGCAGGCCGGCGGGTTTTTCTCCGCCACACATTTGGATTGCTTCCAGTCCCTCTGAAACTCCATAGAGTGTAAGTGTCACGCGGCGGCCCGGATCGTCGGCAGCCATATCCAATTCGTGCCGGTTGACCTCGGAAACCCCAGTTGGACCGCTGATCCACAGCATTCCCTTCGAGTCTTCGACCATTTCATAAATGCTGTTGCTGGCGAGCCCGCTTGCGGTCGTGAAATGATTCAGCTTGTTGGAACGCCAGCGATACAGGCCGCCGGTGCGCGTCCCAAACCACAAACCGCCCTGAGGGTCCTGATGTATGGCCCAGACTTTCTCTTGTTTCAATGCTGCAACAACTGGATGATCGAGGAATTGGCCGTTCCGGAGCAGGCTCACACCGCGGTCGGTTCCGATCCAGATATTTCCTACGTTGTCTTCTAATAAGGATCTAATACTGAAATAACAAAGTCCGTCGCGCACCTGGAAGTTCCTAAATCCAGTACCGTTCCATCGGCTAACCCCTTCATCGGTTCCAATCCAGATGCTGCCATCGCGGGCCTGAAGAAATGCTCGAACGAAATTGTTCACCAAACCCGACTTTGTCGTGTAGTGAGCAAGGCCCTTTGATGTCTTGCGATATACACCTTTTCCTTCGGTTCCGATCCACAGCGCTCCTTCACGGTCACGAAACAGATTCCGAATTCGAACTCCGTCTATTCCGGCGAAGCGGTAAGGGGTCACGCTTCCATTTCGAAAACGGAAAAGGTCGGCTGCCGCAATCCAGATTTCACCACCATCTTGGTACACGGTTTCGGCGTCGGAATCGGAAGCGCCAGGTAAGGAAACAGTCCTGACCGGCGTGTTGCTTAAACGCAGCATACCGGCCTGAGTGCCGACCCAGATGTTTTGTTCGACATCTTCAAACAGGTTCAGGATGGTGTTGCTCGGCAACTGCTGCGGGGCAGAAATTTTCGTAAAGTGTCCGTCGCGGTACATATATAGTCCGTGCCCGATTGTTCCGATCCATAGCGTGCCATCTGAAGTCTGGCGCAGTACGCGGACCGTACCATCGACTTCAGAGACGCGCTCAAATTTGGACGGCTTTGCCACAAGCATGCGATGTAAACCCGAAACCGTGCCCACCCAGATGTCGCCATCTTTGGTTTGGAAGATCGACTTCACGCGGTTCTGGCTGCTTTCGCCCGGAAACCGAAATTGCTGCACTTGTTTGCCGACTATTCGAAGCAGACGGGACCCTCCCACCCACAGTCCTCCTTGCCTGTCCTGAAAAATGGCATGGACCGCCAGCATGGGAATTCGTTCGTCGCCATCGACTCGTTCCAGCCGGTCGCCATCTACGCGGAAGAGACCGTTGTCCGTTCCCACCCAGATTTCACTGGCGCTGTCCTGGTAGACGATGCGCACAAAGCTGTTCGTCAGGCCGTCACGGAGCGAGAAGGAGTGGAATACGCCGTTGCGATAGGAGGTGAGCCCGCCGCCTTCGCTTCCGATCCACAATGTGTTGTCCCGCGATACTGTCAGGCAGAAAATGTTGTTGTCGGAAAATGCAGGTGTATTATCGCGATCGAAAACTGTGAAGCGTGCGCCGTCAAAACGCAGCAGGCCGCCGGTCGTTCCGATCCAGAGATACCGGTCTTTGGTTTGCGCGAATGCCTGCACCACCTGCTCCGGAAGACCATCGCGCATGTTCCAGGTTTGTTCGGCGTAAGAAAAGGGCGGGTGCTCGGGAATGGATGTGTCCGCTGATGCTCCGCTGACGGGAAAAAGCACTAAAGCGGTGTTGATGAGCAAGCTCGCTAGTGTGCTCCATCTTCGCCTGCGCATCATCGGAATGCCGGGAGAGGCTGAACGTGCCATGGTGCAACCAAGGCAATTTAACACATCCCGTATTGCCTCCTCTCCACCAAGCTCTCGGTCTGACTCCTACTTCAGTAGGATGAAAAGCGGCTCGGACGGTGGACAATTTAGATTGTGAGGAGCAGATCAGCGTGCGAGCTCTACGACTGTTCTTGATTTTCGTCTTCGCGACTTTCCTCTTCAGCGCAACCCTCAGCTTGGGCCAGCAATACGCGGTCGGAGCGGATGTTTCTTTTCTTGCGCAGGCTGAAAAAGACGGGGTTGTTTTCAAAGATAACGGTACCCCTGCACCTGGCCTGCAGATTCTGAAAAACCACGGGTACAGCTGGATTCGGCTGCGGCTATTCCACACGCCTACTGAACTCCCAAACAATCTCGACTACACAATCGCACTCGCCAGGAGCGCAAAAAAACTTGGTTTCAAATTCTTGCTTGATTATCACTATGCCGATAGCTGGGCTGACCCCGGCAAGCAGCCGATTCCGCAGGCCTGGCAGGGCAAGTCGCATCAGGAGCTGGTGCAAGCGGTATTCGAATACACGCGCGACACGACTGCCGCTTTTCGGAACGCCGGCGTTTTGCCCGACATGATTCAGATCGGAAACGAGATTACTCACGGAATGCTATGGCCTGACGGAAAGCTTCCCGAAAATTGGGACAACTTCGCGCAGTTGATTTACGCAGGGATTAACGGCGTGGATGCGGGCCGCGGCAATAATCCTCGCCCGCAAATCATGATTCACATTGATCGCGGCGCCGATTGGAAAGGGACCAAGGAATTCTTCGACAAGCTGAATTCCTACGACATTCCTTACGATGTGATCGGCCAGTCATACTACCCGTGGTGGCATGGAAGCCTCAACGATCTTCGCCAGAATCTGGAATTTATGGCGCGCGAGTATCAGAAGGACATTGTTGTCGTCGAGACTGCGTATAACTGGAAGCCCGGCAATTATCTCAATCGGCCCGCTCCGTTTCCCGAATCTCCCGAAGGACAACGTGAATTTCTGGATGAACTCAATCGCGTGATCATGGAAACGCCGAATGGTCGGGGCAAAGGTGTCTTCTGGTGGGAGCCCGCAGTGGAAGGACCACTGACCATTCGAAGCTTTTTCGATGATCAGTACAATGCTCTGCCAGTGATTACGGTTTTCGATCGTTTCACTCGGCACTGACATTTACCAGAACGCCCAACAGTTAAGCATCATTTGTCAACCTTTATCATTGTTGCTTCTCCGCTATTTCTTCCTACTTTCGTCGGATTCGCGCAATCGATCTTCCAGCTTAGAATCGGTCATCGTGCATGGATGGCGTTTCTTCGCGGGTTTTCTTCTTCATCGTTCGTCCTGAAAGCAATGCTTGAACTCGTCAGCAATCAGTCGCTCCAGGAGGCTGGCAATGAGAACAAACACTATGAGCATGCATAGAGTCGTCATTCTATTACTCGTGGTGCTAAGCGCCACCGTTGCCGTCGCCCAAAATGCGAATACGGGCGAAATTCGAGGCACGGTCACTGATACTTCCGGCGCCGTACTTCCGGGCGTGAAGGTGACCATCACCAACGTGCAGACGGGCGTGAGCACGGTGAGCGCAACCAACGGTTCTGGGATCTATGAGGTTCCTTCACTGCCGATTGGCGAATACCAGATCACGTTCGCAAAAGAAGGATTCCGGCCGGTCGTGCGGCAGGGGATAGCACTACAGGTGCAGACCATTGGAATCGATGCCACTTTGCAAGTGGGTGCCGCAACCGAACAAGTGGTTGTAACCGCGGAAACCCCGCTCGTACAAACGGAGACTTCAGATCAGCACCTGGACCTAACCACGCAGGCCGTTCATAACGCGCCAATCGTAGGCACCGACTGGCGCGGTGAGATGACGCAACTCATCCCCGGCGTAAATGCTGGAGGAGGAACTGGCGAGGCCGCCGGCCAGCAAATTGGAGTGAATGGAACGCAGTCTTATAACGCAAATTTCCTGATCGATGGTTCCGCGGCAACGGCTCCGAGAGACCAAAACAGCAGCAACTACTACATGCCTCTCGATTCCATCAGTGAAGTGAGTATCAATTCAGGCAACGCACCGGCTGAATACGGCAATGGCCTGACCTCAGTCAACGTAATCACCAAGAGTGGAACCAACAATTGGCACGGTAGCGCCTACGAATTTATCCAGAACACTGCTTTCAATGCGAGAGGCTTTTATAACCAGACCGGTACGAAATCTGTAGAGCACTGGAACACCTACGGCGCAAGCGTCGGCGGGCCAGTGATTAAGGACAAGCTATTTTTCTTTTTCAATTACCAGCGCAATCCTTCATCGACCCCGACTTCTGGACTCTATACCTACCCTACCGCCGCCATGCAAGCGGGAGATTTTTATAGCATGAGCGGATCAACCGGCGCGGCATTTAATTCTTCCGGCGTGTTGCAGGGGAGTTACGATGCCGTCGCGCAAAAGCTTCAAACTTATTTTCCTAAGTCGGGTGCCGTAGGATGGGTCTCCGGATGCCCCGGTCCGGCGAACGTAGGTTCGGGTGTCGCACAGACGTGCCCGACAACGAACAATTTCGTCTTTAATGGCACCAGCCCAAATACGGATACGTGGTACACCGGGAAGGTCGATTACAATCTTTCGTCAAAGCAACGCTTCTCATTCAGCTTTAATTATTTCCCAACCGTTTCCTCCTATGTTCCGCCGGATCCTCTTTATCCCAACGATGCGACGTCGTATGAACAAGGACATACCGACAATCTCACCGGTCAGCTTTCATATCTCTTCACGATTACGCCGAGCATCTTGAATGAATTTCGCGTGGGCGCGAGCCGGGAGCTCGATAAGTACAAACCACCTTCTTTAAATAAGGACGACCCTGCTGCGCTTGGGATGGAGCCCACCTACGGTACCAACGCCCCGGCCAATATCTTTCCCAAAATTACGATCGACCAGGGTGCCGGTGCAGGCTGCATCGCTGAAGGCGCGGGCTGCAACGAGAATGGCAACATTGACGCGACTTTGGGCCAAGGCGCATACAACGTCGGCGATATTCTCACGCTCATCCACGGTAAACATACGATCAAACTTGGCGGGGAGTACGACCGCTATTACCAGAACTACACCAGTTGGGGAGACATCACTTCCGGAAATTTCGAATTCAACGGTAGCGTGACCGGGATTCCTTACGCCGACTTTCTCTCTGGCGACGTGTATGGCTGGTACGTGTATGAGTCCGATCCAACCAGCGCGCACATGTGGAGTTCAGCATTGTTCGCCAGTGATGACTTCAAGGTCACGCAACATCTCACCTTGAACCTCGGCTTGCGCTGGCAAATGCAGTCCGGCTGGGGGGTAGCGAACAATCTCTTCGGAAATTACGACCCCGTGCTCCCCAACTCGGCCGATGGTGGGCTTTACAAAGGGGCGATCCTCTTCGGTGGACAAAGTGACAAGTCGTTCGGAGGATCGATCGGCAATTTGAGCACAATCGAGAACGGTCAGTACAAAGAATTTGCTCCGCGAGTTGGTTTTGCCTGGTCGCCGCGGGAAAACTGGGCCATTCGCGGGAGCTACGGCCTCTTCGACGCCCCCCGCGACGCGGAAAACTATACGGATGGCGCGCTAGGCCTCGGCTTCAATCCACATAACAACGGAAATGGCGGGTATGTTTTTGGCAGCTCTCCGTGGAAACTGGCTGCAGGTCCGCCCGCGGGAACGGTTGTCTTTCCAACATTACAAACGCTATCGCCAGAGATACAAAACTTCAGCAGCGCTGAATACTACCCTCGCGATATTCCCGTGACTTATGTGCAACAGCTTCTGTTCAGCATTCAGCACCAGATGGCGGGCGGAGTTCTCGTCGATACCAGTTACGTCTACACACGCGGCACCAATCTGAATTTCGCCACTGACATCAACCAAGCCCCGGCGAACATGCTAGGTTGCACTGGATATAACTGTGGCAATCCGAATCCGGTGTTCAACTCGATTGCGGCGCAAATCTATGATGGGTGGTCGAACTACAATGCGTTGCAATTGCGCGTGCAGAAGCGAATGTCTTATGGATTGAGCTTCCAGGTCAACTATGCGTGGTCAAAATCGCTCGACACCGGCACCGGCAACGGTCATGGATCAACCATCGACGTCTACCAGAACGCATACAATCCTGCGCTGAATTACGGTCTGTCAGATTTCAATTCCGCTAACACGTTGGTAGGCCAGATCGTATATGAATTGCCGTTTGGTCGTGGCCGCCAGTTCGCTCTGCACGGACCGCTTGACCAGATCGCCGGTGGCTGGCGAATCTCAACTATTTTCCAGTGGCATGGAGGCGTTCCCTTTACGCCAGTAATCCAGAGTTCGGTCGCCTCGGGCGTCGATCCCGGCCTAGCTTCGTTCTTGGCCTCCGGGGGTGGGGCGAACTTGTATCCCGACCAAATCAGTGATCCGAGGACCTCGAGCCATTCGCGGGTGGCGATCTCATCCGGTGCGCACTTTGGGATCGGCGGCTGGTTTGACCCTGGAGCATTTGCCAACCCGGCTGCCGGAACGTTCGGCGATACCGGACGCAACACGCTCATCGGCCCCGGCTATTCGAACGTTGATCTAAGTTTGGCGAAGGAATTCTCTATCACCGAAAAAGTGAGGCTTGAAATCAGAGGCGACGCGTACAACGCGTTTAATCACGTCAATTATGCCAACCCCGATGCCAACGTCGGGTACAGTGGCGGTACGTTGGCTGATGGCACTTCGGGAACAATAACGGGACCTGCAGTGAACTCAACTATGCGCATCATCCAGCTGGGTGCTCGGGTT
The DNA here is from genome assembly GCA_035517535.1 of Terriglobales bacterium. Lineage (GTDB taxonomy): Bacteria > Acidobacteriota > Terriglobia > Terriglobales > Acidobacteriaceae > Gp1-AA145. The sequence goes on along the minus strand of DATIYR010000086.1, from coordinate 2,990 downwards.
TCGTTCTAAGTTCGTTAATTCCTTTCTCTGGGTGCAATGATTCGCACCCAGCGTTCTTAGGTTTCGGAAATATTCATGGGACTCCCGTTTGCTTTGCGATGCAGCCTTCGGGTGATTACGTGTGCAGTCCTTCTTTTAAACCTGGGGTGTGGCAGCAGTTCTTCGTCGTCGGGGGGAAACGGCGGAGGTGGGAACGGTGGGTCGGGCGGCGGGGGAAAAACCACTCAGCCTCCTCCGCAGCCAACCGATATCACTCCAATTGGTGGTGAGATCTATTACCTCCTTAATCAACTGAGCTCCCTCGAAGCGGTGCCCAATTCGAATACAGCCGGCGATCACGTTGTAATTCAGGCTTTGGACTTCACTAGCCTAAGCCAGCGCTGGTTGTTCACTTCCCTGAGCGGCGGAGGGTGGAAGGTCAGCAACGTCTCGAACAATCTCTGCCTTGATAGCGCTTCGAGCAACGGAACGGCTTGGGTAGTGCAGAACTCGTGCAATGGAAGCGCGGCTCAGCAGTGGAACCTCACTCCGGCAAGCAATGGTTATTACAGTATTGCTAATGTGAACACGGGACTGTCGATGGATCTCTCCGGTGAGGCGACCGCGTCCGGAACCGACCTCGATCAAACGGCATTGGCGGGAAGTCCGACGCAAGGTCAGTTATGGCTGTTGCGTCCGGCCTTCTTCCTCGGGGTCGATAACGCTCTGCTCGAGAAGCAGGAGTCGGCGCACGAAAACAATGGCGTGCCGTGGTGGAACGACGCAGGCCAGGCGCAAGACGTCCTCCAAATCCTGAAGAACCACGGCGTGAACATGATCCGCCTGCGGCCGAGTTCATCGCCGCCTTACTCGAATCCTTCGCAGACAGGTTGCTCGGGAAATCTGTGTTATGCGGAAACTGATGCGCAAGACCTGGATCTTGCGAAACGCGCTCGCAACTTGGGCATGAGCATCGAACTCACACTCTTATTTGACGGCAGCAATTCGCAGTCACTGCCGTCGGCTTGGGCGAACGATTCTTTTTCACAACTGGAAAGTGATCTGTACAACTATGTGAAACAGGAAATCATGAGCTATCGTCAGGCTGGCGTCATGCCCGATCTCGTCGCCATCGGCAATGAAATCGACACCGGATTTCTGGGCACAGCCAATAGCCCGACTGACGCGAACTTCACCAGCTTTTCCGAATTGCAGAAGCAGGGCCTGCAAGCGGTGATCGACGCGGCGGCGGACACGTCCATCGGCCCCGCGATTCCCCCGCCCCTCACGTGCATTCACATCACGCCGGCTTGGGATTTGACGAACTTTTTTACGCTCGCAAATCAAAATGGAATTTCCTACGACGCGATTTGCCAGAGTTACTATCCTATTTTCCACGGCCCGCTGACCGACGAGCAGGCCGCCAGTTCGAATCCAGAAAATCAGCCAGTCGAACAGGACGTAGTCAACAATGCTGCCACCAATCTTGGGAAGCCGATTTTTATCATTGAAACCGCTGAGCACTACGAAAACGGCTTCGATGCGAATGACCCCTGGTACTCGCCGCCCACCAAGGCGACCCAGCAGCAGTATCTTATGGATCTGAATGCGGTCTTGAACTCCCTTCCGAATAACCTGGGCTTGGGAATCGAATATTGGGATGCGACCGGAGTCAATGTGCCCGGACCAGGGGGTGCGCTAATTAATGGAGACAACAAGCCTGATGCAATATACAAATGGAACGGGTTGGGCCTATTCGATGATGCCGACAACGGAACTGGTATGACCAACGCAAGCGCGCCGAACTATTCATCTCTCTTGCCGGCTATCGATGCTCTTACGGGAAAGATCGAGAAAAATAACGGAGTTGCCAACAACGTCCAGGCTGGCCATGAGACCCGCACTGCAGTCGCGATGCACTGAGCTCTGGTTAAAATCGTATACTCCCACCTCGGAGTCCTCTGATGAAACTCATCTCTGGCCCTCTTCTCGCAATCGTGGCCTGTGCTTTCGCTCTTTCACAATCACAACCATCCTCGCACTTGCGTGATATTAAGTCTCATCTGGCCTCGGCAGAAAATGCCTTGCGTGCTGGCGACCAGGAAACCGCAAAGCGCGAGTTCCGATCTGTGCTCTCGTTGGATCCTGCGAATGCGGAAGCACACGCGAACTTAGGAGCAATGGCCTTCTCGCGGGGCGATTGTAGCGAAGCGTCGGGAGATTTACGCGCGGCTTTGCGTTCGCGGCCCTTGCTGGTGAAGGCTGAGGCCATGTTAGGTATCTGCGAGAAGCGGCTGGGCGAACCTTTAGCGGAAATACATTTGGCGAGCGCCTTTGCGAAGTTGCAAGAACCGAACCTGCGTGTCCAGGTCGGGATGGAACTGGTCGGCCTCTGCTACGAGGAAGGAAACGCGGACCGTGCACTGCCTGTGGTGCAGAAGATGGTCGAGATCGATCCCGATAATCCCGACATCTTGTACACGGCACAGCGGCTCTACAACGAGTTGGCAGACGACACGCTCAACAAGCTGGCGCTTATCGCTCCTAACTCGGCGCGAATGGAGCAGACAATCGCCGAACGACTTGTCAATGCCGGTGACCTGCAGTCTGCGATCGTGCATTACAAGAAAGCGCTGGACATCGATCCACGCCTGCCTGCAGTTCATTACGAATTGGCGGAGGCAATTCTCCAATCCGGCGCTCCCAATGCGAATTCGCAAGCCGCCGCGAAGCAGGAGATTGAACAGGCAAGAAAATTGGAGGGCAACAGTTCGAAGCTCGACTGCCTTTTGGGCAGCATCGATTTGCAGCAGGGCGATCTGCAACAAGCGAATGCGCATTATGCGCAAGCATTAGAACTCAATCCGGCCGACTCCGAAGCTCAACTCGGACTTGGGCGCGTACTGATGATGATGGAAAAACCCGAGCAGGCCAGAAAATATCTGCAGATGGCTGTAAAGTCAGACCCGCTAAACGTGACCGCGCACTACCGCCTCGCTACTGCAGATCGA
>DATIYR010000085.1:0-2463 GCA_035517535.1 Terriglobales bacterium | reverse complement strand
GAAGTCGATCGACCAGGCCTCCAACATCGGCGAGCAACTCAATCCGTTCAATCTGAGGCTCACGCGCGCGATTTCCGCATGGGATATGCGGCACAATTTTGTCGCCACCTACACGTGCGATCTGCCGTTCGAGCGCCTCTTTGGTCATGTGAACCGAGCGACCGAGGGTTGGAGTATTTCCGGCACTACGCGCTTTGCCACCGGATTCCCGGTCACGCTGTACGACGATTCGGATAACTCTCTGCTCGGGACGCTCGGCAACGGCGTGAACAACAATTTGCTCGACACGCCGGCATTCACTTCGGGGCCGCTCGAAATCAACACCAACCCGCGCAACGGCAAACCTGAATTCAATACCGCGCTGTTTGCCCCGGAGTCGCTGGGGCAACTGGGAAGCGCGCGCAGGCGATTCTTTTACGGTCCCGGCATCAACAACTTCGATCTTCAGCTAACCAAAAACTTGCGGCTAACGGAATCGAAGTCGCTCGATTTCCGCGCCGAAGCGTTTAACGCCTTTAACCACGCACAGTTCTATGGTCCAGCGGCGGTCGATGGCGAAGTGGAAAACACGCGAACGTTCGGAAGAGTGATAAGCGCCGTCGATCCCCGCCTGATTCAACTGGCCGTGAAATTCACGTTCTAAAGGAATCGGGTGGTTCGCGTGCTACTGCGTAACAAGCGGCTTCCCATTGACGACAAACTTCATCACGTTGCGGGACGTGGCGCTGATGCCGAGAGGAACTCCATTCTTTGCAGGATGGGTATCTACAACGAGTTCGTCCCCGAGCCGAAGTGAATCCTTGTTCCAACCCACATGGGACATCGTGAACGGCGAGGCGAGCTCAAGAGTCCAATGCTGGATCTCGCCCTTGTCGCCTTTCACGTCCATGTGAACCAGGCAGTGTGGATTACCCCAATCGAATCCCGTTACGGTGCCGCTGAGCGTGATGGTTTTGTCGAGGTCGTAGCGCGAAGTTCCGTGGTGCGCCTTGGCCGGGGCGGAGACCAAGCATAGCGCAAACGTCGCCGCGGCAATTCTGGCCAGCGTGCCGTACATGCGATTCCTCGTTTGGACCACGGACACCCGCGAGCCCGGTCACGACGAGGAATACGCCGCCGAGAGCCGCCTGTCAATACCACTAGACTAGCTCATAGTTGAGTTGCTCCGAGCGTTGCTTCGATTTCACCTCGAGCGTAGGTTCGGGCGCCTTATCCCGATGGCAATATTTGGTTAAGAGTGATGGACTGCTTCGCGATCCGGAGCGATAGCGTCCGCCATTCGGAAGACCGCCGCGAGAACTTCCAGCACAACGCGGCAGTACAAAATCCAGAAGAAGTAGCCGACAACGGCGCCGAGAATCGCGAGCAGCCCCTGCACGGGAGCTTGCTGAAACGCCAGCACAACCCAAGCGACCCCCGCGATTAGCCCGACCAGCAAGTGCAACGCGTAGAGAAACTTCAGCATCCGCGGTGTTGCGTAAGCGCGGAACGAGAAATCCATCAGTCCTTCCCACATCCCTGTAGCTGCGGGCATCGAATTCCTCCTCGTAGTGGACCGGGCAATCCCATTATAGGCGAGCGAGAAGCTGTGGGGCATCCTCACCGCGTGCGATCCGTGCGCAATCCCCACACCTAATGGACTGTCACATTGCCGTCGTTGTGCGTGCGAGTCCGGGAGGCGCGGTGGTCGGCCTGCCGCGCACTCGTGCTATAGTGCGGCGCACTAGCGGATTTCCATGATCATCTGGCGCGGAAACGGAATTGCAATTGCCGGCGTAGTATTCGGAACAGCGCTGGCGGCGAATTTGTTGGCTGACAGGTTCGGCGGTCCCCGCTATTGGGACACGCACGGCTGGCCACTGGCTGCATCGTTCGCGATTGACTCGGTCATACTGTTGTCGATCAACCGGGCGGTGTCCGAACGACAGGCCCAAATGGCGGTGGAAGGGGCCCCGGTACAAACTCCACCGCTCGTTAAGAAAAATGATCTCTTTTATATCGGTTTCCGGTGGTGGGCCTTCATCTTAGCAACTTTGGCTGCTTTGATTGTGCTGTTTCATTGGTCGCCGGGTCCGGCCTAAAAGTGCGATAATGGGCGCGGTTTACGTCGGCTGCGAAGCAGCCGCGAGCACTAGCGAGGATTTTATGGCACTGAGGGATGCGTGGATTGAGAACCGAACGGCCGCGGTCAACGGCAGCGCGCGGAATTTTTCGCAGATGCACTACGCGCGCAAGGGCGTGATCACCGAAGAGATGCAGTACGTGGCGCTGCGCGAAAAAATCTCTCCCGAGCTGGTTCGCGACGAAGTGGCGCGAGGCCGCGCGATCATTCCTGCCAACATCCATCACCGCAACCTCGAGCCGATGGGAATCGGCATCGCGTTCGGCTGCAAGATTAACGCCAACATTGGAAATTCCGCGACATCCTCGAATGTCAGCGAAGAGCTCGAGAAGCTTCATCGG
>DATIYR010000084.1:0-7550 GCA_035517535.1 Terriglobales bacterium | reverse complement strand
CAGAACAGAATGGAGCTATGAATGCTCAAACCAAACTGTCTGCATGAATCAAAGATCAAAGCGGCAGACGAGGAGGACCGATGAGTACTGAATATCTTCTCTTGTGCGGCGCGATGTGGGCGCAGCATGCGTCCGAGGACGCCTGTGAAGAACTGTTTCGAGCTTTGCGCTCCGATGACCCTGACGTGGTGCTGCTGGCGAGCGCGCTGCTCGATCAAAGAACCGCTTCCGCGTAGGGTCACCACTTTTGGGCGCTTAGCTGCGCGACGCGGAAGTGCGTGGTTTCCGTCTTGACCGACGGCCGCAGTTCTCGCTCGTGCTAGATCTTGGCGACGGAAATAAGCGCCGCCATCCTGTGTTCGCGCCCCGGTTCCAGCGTGACCGCGCTCTCCATGATGTTGCTGGCTTCCACGCACAGAAACTGCTTCCATTCGCCATCCCCCAGGTCTTGCATTTTTGCCGCACCGTTCGACCACGGATTCCAAACCACGGTCGTGCGCGAATTAGTCTTCTCAAGACGAATGTGGCGGCGCATTCCCGGATCGATTAAATCGACAGGGTTCTCAGTTTCCAGGTATGCATTGTCCATTTGCGCGGTAACAATCACGTCGCCGAGTTGCGCCTTCTTCTTATTGGAATCGGTGTTGTCGAGAAAACTTGTCGCATCGAGTCCCTGCAGGCGAGCATTCGCAACGTCCTGCACGCGGTTGTAAGTGTGCAGAGCTTCCTCGAAGCGCATAGGCGCCTTGCCGGTGTTGGTACAGATAAGCTCAAGTCTCAGCTCAGAGCCAAAGGTAGCGCGGTATACAAGACGGAACTCCCCGGGCCACCAGCGCCGAGTTTGCTCGCCGCTCTCGATGAACATGGTCACCGCAACCCCTGCGTCGGTCTCAACAATTGACTCAAGCTGCCAAGTCGTTGTGCGTACGACTCCGTGCGCCGGCGCATGGGGATCATCAGTCTTGCCGCGAAACCAGGGAAAGCAGATCGGGATTCCACCGCGAATCGCCTGGCCCTCTTCCCATCGCGATTTCGTGCTCACAAACAGCACCTCGTCGTGACCTGCCGGTTTCCACGAAGTCACATGCGCTCCGTGGAGATACATTTCGCCCTGTGCGCTTGCGGAGGTAATGACTACTCGTGCCAGTCCGTTATTGCCTTCGCATACCTGTGCAATGCCTGGAAGTGCAAAACGACGGTCCAGTTCGGTTAACTGCGAAGTAGCATTCATATCGATTTTCCTAACCGAGAAAACACGCCGAGGCTGGCGTCACACCATTCTGCTCGCTGTTGCAGATTGTCACGATCAGTTTACTGTTTAGCGATTTGAGAGGAGGATCCCAGGAGTTCTGAGTTTGCCCACTCCCATTCAGCCAGCCAGTTCCGGCGGCATCTGCCATTGCATTGAAATTCCAACATGCTTCCGCCGCACTGCGGGCAAACCAGATTGATGATCGACGAAATGATACCGGCATTAAATTCTCCGGGGCCTGCTTCGATTTTAGGCATGTCTTTGCTCCTTCACGCTTTCCCGAATTTTTGTTGCCGTAAACCTTGCAAGCACCATACCAATTGCGAGGCCTGGATGGTGCCGATTTCCGGATGCATTGAAGCCGACATGGTTCGTATCGCTGCCAACGATTTGACAGTTGACGGATTTCTTTCGTCACCCCACGACTTTTCTCCCTGATTCGCCTTCTGACGCATCGTAACTTCACGGAAACTCAATCACCTGATTGATTCCGCTAAAGCTTCGATCTGGCATCTTGAATGCAAGTTTTACCAAGTGACTGAGACACTAAACGTCGACTCATCCCGAACACGAGGAGAACCGTGAGAAAGTCTAATTTCAACCGCTATCTGGTCTTTATTATTTGCTTGCTTGCAACAACCGCGTGGTCTGATTCTCTGCAGCTCAATTATGGCAGCGTCATAATCGGCAAATTTGTCGGCGGCACGGAAAGCGAGATCAGTTTCCAGGTCGATTCTTCGGTGCAGAAATATGATCTCGCGGACGTCAGATCGATCAAATTCAGCTCCGAGACGACCGCGAGTGATGCATCCGTGCGCCCGTTTAGCTCGCGTGCGAGCGAAGCGGCTCCGCCGCCGAGCCTCACGAATGCCACTATTCCCGCCGGCACGGTTATCTCGGTGCGCACCATCGATAGCATCGATTCCGAGAAAAACCATGTGGGAGATCGTTTTCAGGCGTCGCTCGAAGAGCCGCTGATAGTGGACGGGGTAGTCGTTGCTCCTAAAGGAGCCGACGTTTATGGGCGCCTGGAGGAATCGAAAAAATCAGGAACATTCAGCGGCAAGTCAGAGCTTCAACTCGAGCTGACTGGAATTGTGGTGAATGGGCAGACGGTTCCGCTCGTGACTGGCGACTATGAGTTGAAAGGCAAATCGCGCACATCGAGCACCGCGAAGAGGACCATCGGCGGAGCGGCTCTGGGAGGCATCATCGGCGCGATCGCCGGTGGCGGGAAAGGTGCTGGGATCGGAGCCGCAGTTGGCGGCGGAGCCGGCGCCGGCTCCGAAATTATTACCAAAGGGGATCAGGTCAAAGTACCCAGCGAGACGCTGCTCGATTTCACCTTGGAGCAAGAGGTGAGGATACCAGCGCCGCGAGTGTAACGTCGGATCGGTTCCTGACGGAAAGGGCATTATGTTGAAAGTAATCTGCGCGATTTTCATCTGTCTGGCAGCGCTGCCGGCGTTTAGCGAGCCCGCGGCGAATTATGAGGTAGCCACCATCATCGGCGTTAAGCCGCACCCATCAGCCAGCGACAATGCTTTGTCCGGCGTTGCCAGTTACGAGGTTTCCGTTCAAGTTGCGGACACTGTTTACGTAGTTCTCTACACGGACACCTTCGGCACCAAAACTGTAAAGTATGCTGGCGGACGCCAGGTGATGGTACACGTGGGAAAGAGCACAGTTGTCTACAACGACATTTTGGGTCAACCGCACGAATTACCGATTATCAGCCGGAAACCGGGCGCAACTATCAGCCACCCGAAATAATTAGTCGCACAAGCGTGTCTTTACGGATTGCCAAAGCATCAACGGAAACAACGACTCCATTGAGCGAGTCGCAAGGAGTTGTCGTGCTTCGTAAATGCGCGAATCCCGTCTGTGCAACTCAATTTCGATACCTGCATCAAGGGAGATTATTTGAAGTTGAAATGCAATGCCAGGAAAACCCATCGGCTGATGGTGGAAGCAAACCGGGGAGTGCCAAAATCCACGTTGAGCGGTTGTGGTTATGCGACCAATGTGCCCGGCAGACGAGTCTTCGTTTTGACAGACGCGAAGGTTTAGTCATGATGAATTCCGCATCGCAGGAGGCGACCATTGCGTTCGCGCGACCAAATGGCAACATAATATCTCGCGTTCTGATTCGGCCACTAGACTTGGATTTGAAAGTCAAGCGTTATCTGAGTGGGGTGAAAGTCTTGAAAGCAGAAGCAGCATGAGTGGCAAGCTTCCAGTCGTCTACTTGGCCCGGCACGGCAACACCGCGTGGACCCACTCCGGTCAGCACACCGGCCTCACGGATCTGCCTCTAACTCCGGATGGCGAACGCAATGCTGTTCGGCTTGGGGAACGACTGAAAGGGCTGACATTCGCCAAGGTGTTTACCAGCCCGTTACAGCGGGCTGCCAAAACCTGCGAGCTGGCTGGGTTTGGAGCAGTCGCCGGAGTTGATTCTGACCTGCTGGAGTGGAACTACGGAAAATACGAAGGCCTGACCTCAGAACAGATCCTGCAGCAACGTCCGGATTGGGACCTGTTTCGCGATGGTTGTCCGGGAGGCGAATCGCCGCAACAAATTGGGCAGCGGGCGGACCGCGTGGTGCAACGGATTCGAAATATCGCCGGCGATGTGCTGCTCTTCTCCAGTGGTCACTTCATCCGCGTCCTGGCAGCGTGCTGGCTGGGCGTCGGACCGAATGGGGGCAGATACTTCCTCCTTAGCCCCGCCAGCCTGAGTGCGCTCAGCTATGAACACAATCTTTCGCGGCCCGCTATACGGCTATGGGATGACGATCGCTACGTAGAGAAATAAATGCCGGAGTACACGTTGCCCTGAAGTTTACTGACCTTTAACATCAACGATCTTAAGATAGCTCGGATTGCGAGGAATGCCCAATATGAGTACAAAGCCGGCCACACACACAGACTCCCCAAAAATTCTTCCCATAACGAAGACCGCAAGCACCCTCGAGCTTCTCAAGCAGTATGACGGCGATGCCTTTCGGTTTGCAGAAACCAAGGGCGCCATCTATGAACGACATCTGGTTTTCGACCGGGCAATCGACCCCAAAGTTGCGAGCGCCCGTGAACGCTTTGAAGCATTCGCGCATTCTGTGCGTGACATCCTGGCACAGCGCTGGGTCCAAACCAAGACCGCATATGAGCAGCAGAATGCAAAACGTATTTACTACTTATCGATGGAATTCCTCCTCGGACGTTCGCTGGCCAACAACATCACCAATATGTTGCTTACTCCTCTGGCCCAGGACGTAGTCCAGGAAAAAGCAATTGACTGGCTGGAATTGGTCGAGCAGGAACCGGATGCGGCTCTCGGTAACGGCGGCCTGGGGCGGCTCGCGGCGTGTTTTCTCGATTCAATGGCCACGATGCACCTTCCAGCGACTGGCTACGGCCTTCGATACGAATACGGCATGTTTCGCCAATCGTTTGTGAACGGCTGGCAACAGGAGAGGCCGGACAACTGGTTGCGCGACGAGGACCCGTGGGAGATCGCCCGCGAGCACGAAAAAGTGGAAATCAAATTCAACTGCAGCTTCCAATTTCTCGATGGGAGGATCGAACTCATACCCAACAAGCCCTCGAGTCTTTTCGGAATTCCCTTTGATCGGCCGGTGGTTGGATATGGAGGAAAAACAATCAACACTCTGCGATTGTGGGCCGCCGCCGCGCCGGACTACTTCGATTTCCAGGAATTCGGCACGGGAGATTTCATCGGAGCGCTGGCTGGAACGCTGGAAGCGGAATCGCTGACGCGCGTGCTCTATCCTGATGACTCTACAATGCGAGGACAAGAGCTCCGGTTCATGCAGGAATATTTTCTGGTTGCATGCTCGATGGCAGACCTGATCCGGCGCTTCCTTCGCCACAACTCGGATTGGGAGACTTTGCCCGATAAGGCCGCCATCCAAATGAACGACACACATCCCTCCATGTCAGTCGCCGAACTGATGCGCATTTTGCTGGACGACGCTCACCTCGGATGGGATGACGCCTGGGCACTGACAAAGAAAACTCTGGCCTACACCAATCACACCTTGCTGCCGGAGGCTCTGGAGAAGTGGCCCGTAGAGTGGTTTGAATTACTTCTTCCGCGGCAACTGGAAATTATTTACGAAGTCAATCGACGGCTGCTGGATGAGGTACGCGTGCTTTATCCCGGAGATGAAGGACGCGTCGAGCGCATCAGTCTGGTGGAAGAAGGTTCTACGCGCAAGATTCGCATGGCCAACCTCGCCATCGTCGGATCGCACAGCACGAACGGCGTTGCCGCCGTTCACTCGAAACTACTGCGCACCACGACAGTTAAAGATCTCGCCGAAATGTTCCCCGAACGTTTCAACAACAAAACCAATGGGGTCACGCCGCGGCGGTGGCTGCTTGAATCGAATCCTGGACTCTCGGGAGCGATCACCAAAGCAATTGGTGACGAGTGGATTACCGATCTAAGTCGGCTCAAGAAACTGAAGCCTTTGGCAGAAGATTCTGCATTCCAGGCCGCGTTTCTCGTCTCCAAGCGCGCGGCGAAGGTAAAATTCGCCGATTGGCTCAAGGAGACGTCCGGACAGATCGTCGACCCAGACACGATTTTCGACTGCCAGATCAAGCGCATTCACGAATACAAGCGACAACTCTTGAACGCCCTGCGAATCATTATTTGTTACGACCGTCTGCGAGCAAATCCGAATATGGAATTTCAGCCGCGCACGTTTTTCTTTGCCGGAAAGGCGGCTCCGGCTTACAAACTCGCGAAGCTCATCATCAAATTCATCAACAATCTCGCCGGCACCATCGATGGCGACCCCATTGTTCGCGGTCGCATGAAGGTGGTCTTTCTGCCGGAATACAATGTTTCACTGGCGGAGCGGTTGATTCCCGCGAGCGACGTCTCCAACCAGATTTCGACCGCGGGTTACGAAGCCAGCGGCACCAGCAACATGAAATTCATGATGAACGGAGCTCTGACCGTGGGCACTCTCGATGGCGCAACCATTGAAATGGCCGAGGAAGCCGGAAAAGAAAACTTGTTCCCGTTTGGCTTGACCGTAGAGCAAGTACAAGCCAGTCAATCGTGGTACGACCCGCAGTGGCACTATGACCACGAGCCGGAGACGCGAGCGGCACTGGATTTGATCTTCTCCGATTACTTCAGCCGTTACGAACCGGGAATTTTCACTCCTATTCACGACACGTTGCTGACTAACGGCGATCACTACATGCACCTCGCAGACCTGACCTCTTATGTTCAGGCGCAGGATCGCCTCGGAACTCTATATGCTGATCCTGCTGAGTGGGCGCGCAAAGCCATCCTGAATGTAGCGAGTTCAGGAAAGTTCTCGAGCGACCGCACCATTCACGAATACACAACTGAAATCTGGAAGGCGGAACCATGCCCCATACCTTAGAAAAACAATCCGTCGCAGAAGTGATTTCGCCGCTTGCAGGCAAACCGGCTCCCAAGGAATTACTCATCGATCCGGCGCGTCTGCAGCGGGAATATTATGAGCTGAAACCCGATGTCAGCGATCCCAACCAGCTTGTCGCTTTCGGAACCAGTGGACATCGCGGCTCGGCCCTTCACGGCACATTTAACGAAGCCCACATTCTGGCGATTACGCAGGCGATTTGCGAATACCGCAAAGCACAGGGAATTGACGGTCCTTTATATATGGGGAAGGACACTCACGCGGTCTCTGAGCCTGCGCAACGTACCGCCCTGGAAGTGCTAACCGCGAATGGCATTGAAACAATCATCCAGGAAAATGACGGAGTGACCCCGACTCCTGTCATCTCCCATGCCATTCTCGTTTACAACCGCGGACGGAGTGAACACTTCGCCGACGGGATCGTAATCACGCCGTCGCACAATCCGCCCGAGGACGGAGGCTTCAAGTACAACCCGCCCAATGGTGGCCCGGCCGATACCGACGTGACCGGCTGGGTGCAGAATCGCGCGAACGATTTGTTGCGGTCAGGAAACAAGGACGTGAAGCGCGTTCCGTTCGAGAAAGCCATCCGAGCAGCGACCACGCATCAGGAAGATTTCGTTCAGCCGTTCGTTCGCGACCTCAAGAACGTTGTGGATATGGATGCAATCCGCGACGCTCATTTGAAAATTGGCGCGGATCCACTGGGCGGCGCTTCGCTGCCGTATTGGGACCCCATCAATTCGATTTACGGACTGGAAATTGAGGTCGTGAATCGAAAGATTGACCCGACTTTCTCATTCATGACCGTCGATCACGACGGCAAAATTCGCATGGATTGTTCGAGC
>DATIYR010000083.1:0-5878 GCA_035517535.1 Terriglobales bacterium | reverse complement strand
GTCTTCATGAATTTCCACCAGACGATGCGCGACCAGGCGCGAAATCTTCAGGCGAACGGAGTTCGAGCCAATATCAACCGCGGCGAAGGTCGGCATGGCAGGTACAGTTTAGCTGATGTGGAGTTGCCGTCTCCCGGGGATTAGACGAGGTCACGCGACAGCGGCACTTCGTGCCGCCATAGCAGATTCGGCGGCTTTATGTTCGGGCAGCGCCGGGGCAGCAGCCGGCTGCTTATGCGAGAGACTTTCGAGGGCAATCGTCAGTGCGTTTCCCGCAGCCCGGAAACGGGCCCGGCTGAGATTCTGCAGCGCAGAAACCAGCGCCGAATCGGATGCGCTGCCGAAGCGCTTTTCCGCCTTATCTTTCAACTTCAAGATGTCGTGCCACTCCCCGATCGCATCCTGCGCGCGCTTCAGCTCTTCGACAAAAAATTTGGCCTCCGGAGCTTCGCCGCCCAGTTCGGCCAAATAGCGCGCATGTTTAGCCGCGATTCGAAACGCATGCAGAGTTTTCTCCGTCATGGGCGCCTGCCCAAGCTTCGGCAAGGAGTTCGCCGCTAACCGCAGAGGGTCAATTCCATCAAGTTTGATTTCGTCCTGCTCTCGGCGAAGACGTTTGCGCAACTCCTGTAAACTCGCCGCATCCGCCGCTTTTGAAAGTTTGTGCGAGCGCCGCGCATGCTCTTCGGCCAGTAACTCGATCATCTGAGCACGATGATTTTGCCGGTCGGGGACTTTCAGCTCCTTCAAAAACGCCATCTCCACATCGAGATCGCGGAGCTTTCCCGCCCGCTTCCTTAGCTTCGCAAGCAGTTTCAGCAATTTCCTTTTATTTCGGCTCTCCGGGGCAAGCTCGCTGACCAGGGCTTCCACGCGGCGACTGTTCGTGCGGAAACGGTGCACATTCTCCGGCGCCAGGCTCTTTGAAAGCCGTCCCGCGCAGCGAGCCATGCGCTCAAACATAAGCTGGGCCTGAGTTTGCGGAGTACTCAATTTGGCGTGGTTGGGGCTGGAACTGTTCGCGCGCATAAATCAGAACCGGGAAAGACAGTCGGGGAGGAGCACCCGTTTCCGGGCAGATGATTCTAACACCCTGTTCACAATTCGGCGAGGCTGTTTTCTAGCGTAAAATTTTGAGCTCAGTTGCCCGTTTGCAATGACGCCCGTGCGCCTTGGTCGACATCCGCAAATGAGAAGTTCAGGCTCACCCGCGGATATTCCTGCCCGGCAACTTCTACATAGGGATAAACGAAGTAGTTCAAAGGCTCGCCCTGTTGCGGCGGATTCAACTTTATGTCTCGACCCACCGAGAATTGCACCCGGTTGGCGTCGTGCGCGCCAAAGAAATAATCCTTTTTGACCGGATTTTTCCACGCCTCGGAAATGTCGACCGGGATCCATCCATTTTGCGGATTGAAGAACTCAGCCCAGCAGTGGTATCCGGGAATCTCGCCGGAATTTTTACTGGCAGGCAGCGGAAATCCAATTTCGAAGCGCGCGGGAATGCCTTGCGATCGCGCCATCGCAATAAATAAGGAGTGGAAATCCGTGCAGTTGCCTTTTTTCGCGTCGCAAGCATAAAGCACGTCACCATGCCCCCAGCCGGTGCCGCTCTTGTCATATTTCATGTTGGCAAACACGTAGTCGTAAATTGCGCGCGCCTTCGCCAGTTGAGAATCTTTGCCCTTGGTCACCTCCGCTGCCAGTTCCGCTGGCTTTCCGGTGATGGGAACAAGTTTGTCAGGTCCGAGAAAAAGCTGCTCTTCTTTTTTGTCGAGCGACGCATTCTCCAGTCGCGGATGCTGCAAGCCGAGCGTCAAATGCTCATGACGAACCACGTCGTACACAACTTCGAAATGCAAGTCGCCAGCTTTTGCCTTCGACGCTTCGGCGAAATAGATTTCATTCCCGAACCGCGACTCGTGCGTCTTCTTCAGCGGCAAGTCGCCCTTCGCCGAAATCACCCGAATTTCCTGGTAATTGTCGGAATGCGCCGCCGGAAACCATATCCGCACCCGCTGGCCCGCAGGAACGCCCTGCACCGTGAAGTCATAATGAAAAGTAAAGTGGCGAGTAGCCTGAGCTAGTGCCAGAGATTGGAATGCGAAAAAGAAAAGAAGTGAAAATGCCAACTTGAGGCGCTTACGCGGTGTCTGAGCCGCGTGCCGAAATCCCGAGCGAAGCCGAGGGATCTCATTTTGTCGGTGGGCGCTATCGGACGCTGACTTGCGTAGCATAATTCTCTCCTGAACAATTGTCGGTTTTTGGTTCGGGCCCGATCTTCTTTCGCGGTTCAGCTCGGAAGACACACACGGTGCTTAAAAGAGAATTCAGGTGAAGCCGCGGCGGGGAGTGCGCACCCGGAAATAATAATCCTCGGACGATAAATTTTCCATGAAGCCCGAGCTCAGCTACAGCTCGCGACGCCCTTCCATCGCTTTCAGCATGGTGATCTCGTCGGCGTACTCGATATCGCTGCCGGCGGGAATGCCGGTTGCGATTCGCGTTACTTTCAATCCCGCGCGCCGAAGCTGGCCCGAAAGGTAAGTCGCAGTGGCTTCGCCTTCAACCGTCGGATTGGTCGCGAGAATCACTTCGTCCGCCTGTCCATCTTCCACTCGCTTCATCAGATTTGAAATCCGCAACTGCTCCGGCCCCACTCCGTGTATTGGCGAAATCGAACCGTGCAGCACGTGATACACGCCGTTATAGTGCCGCGTCTTCTCAACCGCGGCAATGTTGGTGGGCTCCTCAACTACGCAAATCAACCGCTGGTTGCGAGTGGCGCTCGAGCAATAGACGCAAGGGTCGACATCAGTAATGTTGTTGCACACCGAGCACAACCGCAGGCTCGCCTTCACATCGTGAATTGCACTCGCCAGCGCCGTGGCATCTTCCTCACTCGAGCGCAAAATGTGAAATGCCAGCCGCTGGGCAGACTTGCTGCCCACCCCCGGAAGTTTTTTGAGCTCGTCAATCAGACGAGCCATCGGCTCAGCGAAGCGAGACATAGAATCGGATGATCTGGTGATCGAATCATCGGGTGAAGTGAATTAACCGGATCACCCGATCACCACATGACCCGATCATCCGATCCCTGGAATTCCCATCCCTCCCAGCATTCCTCCCATCACCGATTGCATGCTTTCATCCACCTTCTTTCCTGCGCCGTTTATGGCTGCTGCTACGAGATCCTGTAGCATCTCCACGTCACCCGATTTCATCACTTCCGGGTCGATCTTCACGCTCAACACCTGCTTGCGGCCGTCCATTTTCACGGTGACTGAGCCGCCGCCGGCCGAGCCCTCTACAATCGTCTCCTGCATTTTCTTTTGCAGGGTCTCGTACTGCTTCTTTGCCTGCGACATCAATTCCTGAATATTGAATCCGCCCATAATTTCCTGCCCGTCAGCTCTTTCTGTAATCGATTACGGTCCTGATCTCCGCGCCGAACTTTTCTTTCATGCGCTGCACCACCGGCTCTTGCTCCGCCCGCGCGCGGCTGCTTCCGTTCGAGAAGACTGCAGTAGATTTTTGCGGCATGCTCACCGGATTTGCTCCCGGCACGATCTGCAATCTGATTGGGCCGCCCAACACGCCGCTCGCACTTGCAATGATCAGCCGCTTAGCCTCCGCGCTCACTGACATCTCAACCAAAGCTGCCGACGCGGCAAGCGAAATCATCAGCTGGCTTCCTTCGACCTTCCATTCGCCCGCGTCAAGCATTGAGCAAAGCATGCTCTGGTCGGCCTTGGCCAGGGCGTTCAGTACAGCCGCGCGCACTTCTTCAACACTGGCCACCTGCCGCTGAAGATCGGTTTCTGCAGCCGGCTGTACGGCCACGGCGGGTGCAGCCGCTCCCATTACGATCGGTGTCGACGCACTTGCGGCACTATTCGGACGAGCCGGCAATTCGCGAGTTTCGGACGAAAACTCCGAGCGCGGCGTTCCCTTGCGCGCCGAATCCGCGGCAAACGGGGATACGAAAGGTCGCGAAGGCGCACCCGGCGATTCTTGCCTGCGCGGCTCGGGAGCAAGCGTCGGCTTGCGGTCCACAGTCGCGGGACGGCCCGCCTCGACTCCGCTCAGCAATTGCTCAAGCGGCAGCAGCCGTTGTGCATGTGCCAATTTCAACAATCCCAATTCAAGATGGAAGCGCTGCTCCTGCCGATAGCCGAGTTCGCCATGGGTGCGCAGCATAATTTGCAAATGCCGCGCCAGATCTTCCTCGCTGAAAAATTCGGCTACTCGGCCGACGCGCGCGCGCTCATCGGATGAAATCTGGAGCAGAGAAGAATCCGCTCCCGCAACCTTCGCCACGGTGGCATTGCGCAGAAAGCGCACCAACTGCCGCGCGAAGTGCACCGGGTTCTGCCCTTCCGTGAGCAGTCGATCGACAATCTGCAAGATTTCGTCGCTCGAACTCCGCGCCACTGCCTGCATGATTTCTTCGAGCACTCCCGATGGCGCAACGCCGATCAACTGCCGCACCCCTTCAGCCGACAATCCGTCTTCACTTGAAGCAATCGCTTGGTCCAGAATCGAAAGCGCATCGCGCATCGAACCATCGCCCGCCTCTGCCAGCAGCGCCAGCGCATCCTCGTCGGCTTGAATGTTCTCCCGCCCGCACAGGTCGCGAAGCTGCCCGACAATCTGCTCGAACTTCACCGCGCGAAAGCTGAAATGCTGGCAGCGCGAACGAATAGTCTGCGGAATGTCTTCCGGTTGCGTGGTCGCGAGCATGAAGATGACGTGCCCGGGTGGTTCCTCCAAAGTCTTCAGCAACGCGTTGAACGCCGCATCCGTGATCTGGTGGGCTTCGTCGAGAATGTAAATTTTGAATCGGTCGCGTGCCGGGCGGTATCGTGCCGCCTCGCGCAGTTCACGAATTTCATCGATCCCGCGGTTCGTGGCCGCGTCGATTTCGATCACGTCCACCGAATTCCCCGCGCGAATCTCGACGCAGGAATCGCACACCCCGCACGGCTCAGCGACCGGCTTATCAGAAGAGCGGCAATTCAGCGCCATGGCCAGAATGCGCGCCACGGTTGTCTTACCAATTCCGCGATGCCCGCTGAAAATGTAGCCGTGCGCAATCCGCTCCTGCTCAATCGCATTCTTGAGCGTGCGGGTCACGTGTTCCTGCCCGATGACTTCAGAAAACTTCTGCGGGCGGTATTTTCTGGCGAGAACCTGATAGCTCATGAGGAGGAGATGTGGTGATTATACGTGATGGCTAAGCCCGCGCCATGCCGCCGGAATTTACACTCTGCGCGCCACAAAGGCCTTGCCAGCAAGCCGGTTTGGAGCTACTCTTCCTTGTCGGAAACGAGGCCATTTTATGCAACTAAAACTTGATGTGCGAACCCTAGACGACGGAATCGTGGTCGTCGAGTGCGCGGGACGAATCATTTTTGGCGAGGAAACTTCTGAATTGCGCGAGCACGTGCGGGGACTGATCGCCTCGGGAGGCCGGATTGTTCTCGACCTCGGCGAAGTGACTTACATCGATAGCGGCGGGTTAGGAACTCTGGTCGCGCTCTACACGACGGCGCAGAATTCTGGCGCGTCCATCAAACTGGCCGACCTGACAAAACGTGTTGGCGACCTGCTCCAGGTGACGAAACTGCTCACCGTGTTCGAGGTCTACGACACCGAAGATGAAGCTGTGCAATCCTTCCGCAAGGGAGCCGCGGCGTAGTTTGGAAATGTGGGGCGGGCCCTCGCCCGCCTGAGTTTATGGCTGACGGTGCCCTCGCCGGTCAGATCCCTTGTCATCGATGACGCCTAAGTCTTCCTCCATCCAATCCCGCATTCGGGCGGCGATCAAAAAAATTCCTCGCGGCAAGGTGTCGACCTATGGCGCGGTCGCGAAAGC
>DATIYR010000082.1:0-15334 GCA_035517535.1 Terriglobales bacterium | reverse complement strand
CTCGCTTTTTTCTTCATCGGTGAGCGTCATGACGCGCAGCGTTAGCATTTCGTCCATTTCCGTGGCATCGTAAAAATCGCCGGCGCTCTCGGGAGCGATTTGCGGATAGTCATAGAGCACAATCGGCGAGCAAAGCATCAGGCTGCGTTCGCCCTCATTGCCGACCAACACCGGAAAATTCCCGATGTTCTTGCACCTGCTCACAACGTCAGAAAGATGCTTCGGTGGATCGAGAAGAGAAATAAACCTGCCATTCTGAATCTCGAGAATTGTGTGCGCCGAAAGCATGGAGTACTCGAGCGCCAAATCGCGGTCGCACGTCTTCGGTCCCGGGAAAGCGCTTTCATTCCGTACTTCGCTCGTCACTTTCATTAAGCCATTCCCGATTTTCTGCTGCCGGATGCAAATGCTTCCATCCACTTGTTGGCAATCACTCGCCAAAAAACTAAACGGAACCAACTCTGAATCCTGCGATAGCTCAATCTCGAAGTTCATGAAGCGTTCAGTCACCGCTTCTCGCGGTCCTGGCTGCAAAAACCGCAGCTCGAGTTGCATTTTAGGAGCGCCAGTTTCTTCTGCCGTTTCCAGCAGGCACTCCGAATGCATGATCGACCGCTCCGTTCCGCCCTGCACTTCTTCGTACGCCGGCGGATACAGAATTCCAAAGCTCCAGCGTTCCTGATTCTTGAGCGCAGAATGCCGGTAAGGATACAGCATGTATCCTTCATAGAGCACTGCATCGGCAACTTTTCTTGCCAGTTCCCGGCTCGTCATTTCGCCCCCACACCGAGGCCGAGCAGTCGCTCGAATGTCTGCTCCCAACTCGAAATTCCGTTTCGCGCCCTGAATTCGTTGACTCGATCAAAAATCCCGCGCGGAAGGCAAATCCACGCCGTATCCGGATAAAACTGGTCCATCATCTCTTTCCAGACTCGCACCGGTAGCCGGCAGCTCGCATCGCGGTCCCAGGGAATCTGTGCGATTTGCAAGCCCATCGGCCCGGGATAAAACACAGTTCCGCTGAACAGCAACGTCATCGGAATTTCACCGTCCTCGAGTCCGTAAATGTATTTCGTAACCGCAACGTTGAAATCGAACGTGCACGCGACAGGAATATCGATCACACTCGTCCCGGAAAATCCCGGCACGTTCAGGTTTTCGTTCGTCCAGACCAGCGGATGCAGCGATTTGCTCCAGCGCTCCGGTTCACCGAACAGTTCTTTCAAGTGCTCCTGCTCTGCGGGCGTATATCGTCGCCGCACCGGTTCGATTTGGATTTGCGCTCGCAATGCGACGGAATGAACCGCCCCCGGCTGCTCATTCGTAATCCGCAATTTAAATGACAGTTGCGGCACTGCCGCATTGGGCGTCGCCGAGATGTCCTCCACCTGGAAGCGCAGGTCAGGCACGCGGTCTCCGCGAACGCGAATTGAGCTGCTGGAAAAATTGATTGATCTGTTCCCAAACTTCCGTCCCGCCCGAAAGTCCGCGCCAGTGCTTGCGAATCAGGCCGACAAGTTTAAAGCACTGATCTATCGGAGCACGATAATATTGCGGCGGATCGGAAATCCGGTTCACCAGCAACACCTCAACGTCCGGCTCAAAACTTCGTAGCTGCGGGTTGCGCTCAACAATCGCATCCCAATACTCAAGGTCGAGCAGCGATTCCATTGCGCCACCCGGACTCGGATACTGCGCAACCAGCCTACCCGCCTTGCTGTCGTTCACAAAAAATGCCAGGCTGATCGGAATCAACAAACTGTCCCATTCGTGATCATCCATTGCGAAGTCATCAAGACGCACAATGTCGCGCGGAATCCGCCGATAGCGCTGCCGCGAATTGCCGCTGAATAAAATCGCACAAGGATCGCAAGCACAAGTCACGCTTCGTTTATCGAGTTCGAACAGATGGCAGTGTTCCGGCGCAAGTGGCGCAGCGCACAATTCGCACACTTCCGGCTTCGCTTGCGGCTTGCGCACAAACTGCTGCAGTGTCGCAAACGGCGCACGGCGCACATTACCGGAGACCGTGCCCATTTCTCGTCCTAGGATGGCGGCAAATTTGGCATTCGTGGATCGATTGGGGCCCGCTTGTCCGCGTTGATTCCAGTCGCATCACGCGACGTGCGCCCGATCCCTTCCCGTCCCGGCTCTTTGCGGTTGCCATTGTAGGTCCATTCCTCGGCGCGTTTCGTTCCAGGCGTGTGCGCGTCAATATCAGGCCGCGGATTTTTCATATTCTTGCTCCTCTTTTGTAGCTGGTTGAAGCTTGTTGAGTGGAACGAAGCCTGACGGCGAGGTTGCCGCGCCCTCAGCGACAACCTCAATTACTTCCGGCGCAACTTCCCGAATGGCTTGCTCTACCGTCTGCCTGACCGCATCTCCCGATGAACCGCAGCCATGTCCCGATTGTTCGATCTTCACTCGCACGACCGCGTCCGCGATGTCGATCAACTCCACTACGGCGCTCTGTTTGCGCAATTGCGGTCTCACTGTCTCAATCGCACCCTTCACCCGTTCTTCGAGCGGCACAGGATGAACTCCGTAGAGCACGAACAGTCCGCAAATCAGCGGATCACTTCCGAGCTTTGCTAAAGAAGTCCGCCCGGCTTCGGTCGAATCAAGTACCTCCACGATGCGCGCTATCGCTGCGCCGTGCAGGTCCATCAATGACTGCATCAGATCGAGAGCGATGGCACGCGCAGTCTCATCAACGATAGCGTTCACCTGTTCGACTGACTGTTCGACCTTTGCCGCCTGCTCCTGAAACTCGCCGTTATCCATTTGTAATTATTTGCTCCCCGCAACGCCGAACATCGGCGAGTGTCTGGTTTCAAGCACTTTGCCGTTGCCCAAATACATGTGCACCCCGCACGGCAGGCAAGGATCGAAGCTGCGCACCGCGCGCATGATGTCGATGCCTTTGAACTTGTCCGGCCCGTTCTCTTCGAAGATGGGCGTGTTTTGCACCGCATCCTCGTAGGGACCGGGAGTGCCATAAACATCTCGCGGATTCGCGTTCCAGCAGGTGGGCGGATACGGATGGTAGTTCGCAATCTTCCCATCCCGAATCACCACGTGATGCGAAAGCACACCGCGCACCGCCTCATGGAATCCGCACGCGATTGCTTCTTCCGGCACTCTAAACGGCTCCCAGGTTTTCGAACGGCCTGCCATCAGTTCTTCCATGGCTTTCTCGCAGAAGAAAAGACCAGCCGCGGCCGCGTACGCCTGGAAATATGTGCGCGCGCGATCGCGCTCAATGGCATTGCTCCACTGCGGAATCTTCCATTCGAAGTTGGTCTCGGGTAAAGTCGCGGTCTTTGGGAAATTGATCTGCACGCTGTGGCCGGTGGCTTTTATGTAGCCAATGTCCACCAAACCCGAGAGCGCCGTTGCCCACAACCGCGCAATCGGCCCACCGCCGGTATCAAGCGGTAGATGATCGCCAGTTCGCTTGTCGTACCAGCGAGGCGACATCACCCAGGTGTAATTCCCGTTGAAGTCGCGCTTTTGTGGACGCGGCAGCGTCGTCTGGTTCCACGGATGCCGCTTATCGATTTTGTTGCCGAGCGAATCGGTTTTCACGAAGGTTTCTTCGTTCTGCCAATCGTCGTAGTAAGAACTGCCAAGCAGAATCCGAAGGCCGAGATTGATGTCCATCAGATCGTTGGTGACGAGCTTGCCGTCGACGATGATTCCCGGGGTAACGAACATGCCGCGCCCCCACTGCGACATGTTTTCGTACTTGTAATCGCAAACATCCGGATTGTTGAACGATCCCCAGCAACCGAGCAGGATCCGCCGCTGCCCGACTTTCTCGTATCCCGGCAGAGCCTCATACCAGAAGTCGAAAAGATCATCGTGTAAGGGCACGCACTTCTTCATGAACTGAACGTACTTCATCAGTCGCGTCAGATAATCAGTGAAAAGCTGCACAGTCGCAACCGTTCCAACCCCGCCCGCGTACAAAGTTGAAGGATGCACGTGCCGGCCTTCCATCAGGCAGAACATCTCCCGCGTCAAGCGGCTCATGATCAAGGTTTCGCGATAGAACTCGCCCGTGAACGGATTCAGCGCGGTCATAATGTCCGCGATCGTGCGGTAGCCATGGATCGCGGCATTCGGCGCCTTCTTCTTTTGCGCCTTTTCCCACAGGCCCGGATTCGTTTCCTTCACCATCTGCTCGCAGAAATCCACGCCGACCAGGTTGTCCTGAAAGATGTTGTGGTCAAACATGTACTCGGCGGCCTCGCCCAGATTCACAATCCACTCGCCCAGTGGCGGAGGCTTCACGCCAAACGCCATGTTCTGCGCATAGCACGAGCAGGTCGCGTGATTATCGCCACAAATTCCGCAAATGCGGCTGGTGATGAAATGCGCGTCGCGCGGGTCTTTGCCTTTCATAAAAATGCTGTACCCGCGAAAAATGGACGAGGTGCTGTGGCACTCTGCCACTTGCTTATTTTCAAAATCAATCTTGGTGAAAATTCCCAGGCTGCCCACGATTCGCGTGATCGGGTCCCAGTTCATCTCCACCAGGTTGCGTTTTTTGGTCGGAGTCTCGGTCAACGGCTCGGCAATCGTTCCCATGTCTTGTCCTCTTCGCTTATGCAGCTTTGCGGCTGGGGCGCGCTTTGTAGGCGCCAGGTTTGGGTTGATATCCAGTAATGAGTTCGCGGCCACGGCGGCGCCACTCGGGCTCGTGATTGACGGTGTTATTCGTGATCGAGCGCAACGCACGGATCATCTTCCCGTACAAGGTGAGCGCAGCCGTCGAAAACCGCGCGCCCGAAGGCTCATCCATGAAGGGCATGAACATGTCCGGAAATCCCGGCATAGTGCAGCCAATGCAGATGCCGCCCACATTCGGACATCCGCCAATGCCGCGCATCCATCCGCGCTTGGTCACGTTGCAATTGACCACCGGCCCCCAGCAGCCCATTTTCACCAGGCATTTCGGAGTACCGTATTCAAGGCCGAAATCGTCTTGCTCGTAATAAGCAGCGCGATCGCAACCCTCATGCACAGTTTTGCCGAAAAGCCACGTCGGGCGGAGTTGCTGATCGAGCGGGATCATCGGCGCAATTCCTGCCGCCTGAAATAACAAATACGTCAGCGTCTCCATGAAGTTATCCGGCTGCACCGGGCATCCGGGAACGTTTACCACTGGCAAGCCGGCCTTCGATCGCCAGCTCCAGCCAAGGTAATCGGCGAGTCCCATCGCCTGCGTCGGATTCCCCGCCATAGCGTGAATGCCGCCGTATGTAGCGCATGTTCCGGCAGCGACAACCGCCAGTGCCTTGGGCGCAAGCCGGTCGATCCACTCCGTCGTCTTGATCGGCTGACCGGTCTTCGAGTCAGTCCCCTGAGCGGCCCAGTAACCTTCTTCCTTTACCTCTTCATTCGGGATGGAACCTTCGACCACTAAAACGAACGGATCGAGTTCCCCGCGTTCGGCCTGATAGAAAAACTTCATGAAGTCATCGCCGACTTCGTACGCCAGCACCGGATTGTGCAGGTGCACCTTGGGTATGCCGGGAATCAGTCCCAGCAAAACATCTTCAATACTCGGCTGCTCGGCATTCGTTACAGATACAGAATCGCCGTCGCAACTCAGGCCGGCGGTGAGCCAGAGAACATGAACTTCGCTGACGGGAGCAGGAGCGGGATCTTTTTTCCGCGAGAAGGGGATCGCTTCGGCGGGCATGTACGCCTCCTTCAGGTCGTGCAGGTTCGGAAAGGCGTCTACAGTTACATCGGACTACGATACATAATCCGGTGCAGAACGGTATCCGGACTTTACTGTATGCCTTTGACTGCGCCGGGGAGGGATAAGTTGCCTAGCAAATTCGCGGAAGCTGTTCACCAAAAAGCGTGTCGAGAATTCGCGTGCCGCCGATTTCGGTTTGCATGAGCACCATTCCCGGATGTTCTCCGACGACCTCGCCGATGATGCGGGCATCACGACCAAGAGGGTTCCTCTGCATGCGGTCGACTATTGCATCAGCAGCTTCTGATGGCACGATGGCAATCAACTTGCCTTCATTCGCAACATAGAGCGGATCTAATCCCAAAATTTCGCACGCTCCGCGGACCGTATCCCGCACAGGGATTTCCGTTTCGCGCAGCAGCATGCCTTGTTTGGAGCGTTGCGCGATCTCATTCAAAACCGTAGCTACTCCGCCACGCGTGGGATCGCGCAGGCAGTGAATATCCAGGTTGACGTCGAGCATCTCTGACACGAGCTCATTCAGCGCTGCACAATCGCTTTCGATCACGCCCTCAAACTCCAGGTTCTCTCGTTGCGACAGAATCGCCATTCCATGGTCGCCGATATATCCACTCAGGATGATCTTGTCACCCGGTCGCGCGCGATCGGCGGAAATATTCACAGCCTTTTCCACAATTCCGATCCCCGTGGTCGAGATAAAAACTTTATCTCCCTTGCCCCGGTTCACGACTTTGGTATCGCCGGCAACCAGCTGCACACCTGCCTTATTTGCGGCCTCGCTCATCGATTGCACCACGCGCCGCAATTCTTCGGTCGCAAGTCCTTCTTCCAGAATGAACGCTGCGGCCAGATACAACGGTCGCGCGCCACTCATCGCGAGATCGTTCACGGTGCCATTCACCGCCAGCCGCCCGATATCGCCGCCAGGAAAAAACAGTGGCGTGACTACAAACGCGTCAGTTGTAAATGCAAGTCGCGAGCCGTTGATTTGAAGCACCGCCTGGTCATCAAGCTTATTGAGTACTGGATTCGAAAACGCGGGCAGAAAAACGCGCTCGATAAGCTGCGCGCTCAACTTTCCGCCGCTGCCGTGGCCAAGAACAATTTGTTCGTGCGAAGCGATTGGCAGCGGGCACGACGAGCCGGGCAGGGAAGCCGCGGCTGGCTCCTCGGACTTCGTCGGCGGATTCTTAACTGCAGCTTCACTCATTGGATTTATAGATAAGTTGCGAAAAACGCGCGTTCCTTCGTGTACCTTCGTGTCCTTGGTCTGATTTCGCAATCAACCATGACGGACAGAACCGCGAACGAATAGATCCTGGAACTCAAATTACGTCCTCTTCCCCCATCGCCACATGCGTCAGGTCCCACAAAATGTGCAGCAGGGCCACGTGCGACTCCTGAATGCGATGAATGCTGAAGCTCGGAACCGTAAAACAATAATCCGAAACTTCCGGCATGCGTCCACCGTCTTTCCCCGAGAACGCAATCGTCAGCATTCCTTTCTGCCGCGCGGCTTCGAGCGCATAAATCAGGTTCGGCGATTTCCCGCTGGTCGAGATCGCCAGCGCCATATCATCTTTTTCGCCCCAGAGCTCGATCTGATCGATAAACACCCGCGCGAAATCTTTATCATTCGAAATCGCAGTCACGACTGGAATCTGGCTCACCAGATCGAGTGCAGGTAACGCTCGGCGTTTTTCAATGATCGGGTGAATGAACTCGACTGCCACATGCTGCGCATCGCAAGCGCTGCCACCATTGCCCATGACCCACAGCCGCCGGCCTCGCGCAAATCTCTCCGCCATTTTCTGGCTGAGTTCGCCGATTTCATTCGCATAGTGCTCAAAAAATTTGTTCTTGATTTCGACTGATTCCTGGCACTTGCGCATGACTTTGTCATGCCATTCCTGCAACGAAATCA
The DNA here is from genome assembly GCA_035517535.1 of Terriglobales bacterium. Classification (GTDB taxonomy): domain Bacteria; phylum Acidobacteriota; class Terriglobia; order Terriglobales; family Acidobacteriaceae; genus Gp1-AA145. The sequence continues at coordinate 7,676 of DATIYR010000082.1, read as the reverse complement.
CGGGAGTTGTGATTGTTGAACTCGTACTCATGCCGTTCCTCCCACCTGCGTCTGCACCGAAGAATCGACTTTGTGCTTGTCGAGGTGGCGTCCGTAAGCGTAGTACGCTGCACACGCACCTTCGGCCGACACCATGGTCGCGCCCAGCGGAGTGAGCGGAGTGCACAATGTGCCGAACGCCGCGCAGTCGTGTGGCTTCTTGATGCCCTTCAGAATTTGTCCGCTGATGCAAATTGCCGGCTCTTTCGTGTCAATTTCCTTTACTTCAAAAATCCGCTCCGCATCGTAATCGCGATACTCCCATCGCAGCTTGAATCCGCTCTTCGGAATCCATCCCACGCCGCGCCACTTGCGGTCGGAAACCTCGAACACGCTATTGACCAACTTGCGCGCGCCCACATTTCCTTCGCGTCCCAGCACGCGCGAATATTGATTTTCAACCACCGCCGTTCCCGCTTCCAGCTGGCGCACCGTCATCAGAGTGCCCTGCAGTAAATCAAGCGGCTCGAAACCAGTGATCACAATCGGTACTTTGTAGCGCTCACTGACCGGCTCGTACTCGCGATAACCCATGATCGTGCACACATGTCCCGGACCCAGAAATCCCTGCACGCGATTTTGCGGCGATTGCAAAATGTAAGTGATCGATGGCGGCACCAGCGAATGCGAAACCAAAATCGAAACGTTCTTCGCGCCTTCGACTTTCGCGCGGTGCACGAGCATCGCATTAGCCGGGGCGGTAGTTTCAAATCCAATCGCGAAAAAGACAATCTTTTTCTCCGGGTTCGCGCGCGCGATCTTCAAACAATCGAGCGGCGAATAAACCACGCGGATGTCGGCCCCCTTCGACTTGAGAGTAAACAAATCCCCACTCGACCCGGGCACGCGCAGCATGTCACCGAACGAGCAAAAGATCACATCCGGCTTGCCCGCGATCGCGTGCGCCTTGTCGATGGTTTCGAGTGGAGTAACGCAGACTGGACATCCTGGACCGTGTACGAGTTCAACGCCTTCCGGCAAGAGCCGATCGATGCCGTGCTTCACAATCGAATGCGTCTGTCCGCCGCAGACTTCCATAATCACCCACGGACGCGTCTGAATCCGTCGAATTTCGCTGATCACTGATTGCGCCAACCGCGCATTACGATACTCATCGATGTACTTCATTGCGGTTTCCTCGGCTCGACTTCTTCTATCACCGGAGCCTCTAGCTCGGTAAGCTGGTCCATTTCTTCGAGCAGTTTGTACGTTCTTTCCGCCTCTTCTGCATCGACCGTGCTGATCGCAAATCCGACGTGCACCAGAACGTAATCGCCGACTTTCGCTTCCGGCGTGTAATCAAGCGAAGCTTCGCGCACAATTCCGCCAAACTGAACTTTGGCGACGCGCATTCCGTCGCGGCTAAATTCTTCGAGCACCTTGCCCGGAATGGCTAAGCACATGGATACGCTCCCGACTTCAGAATTTCATTCGCGATCGCAGCCTGGCCAAGCGAAATCCCGCCATCATTAGGCGGAACAGCGGAATGCAGGAATACTTCAAATCCGAGTTCCCGCAGAACAGCAGTCGCCCGCTGCAATAAGTATATGTTTTGAAATGTCCCGCCGCTGAGGCAGACGCGGTCCAGCTTCTCCGATTCGCGAATGCGCCGGCAGACTTCCGCGATGATCGCCGCAATCGTATTGTGAAAACGAGAAGCGATTACGCCGACGGGTTTTCGCTCATGCACATCTCGTACGATCTCGCGAATCGCTGGACGTAGATCGATCTGCATTGGCTCAGTGGATTCGAGATCGAATGAGTAGGCGCCCTCAATACCTGCTTGGGTCGCCATTTCAAGTTCGATCGCGGCCTGACCTTCGAATGTAACTTCCTGCCGCAAGCCGACGATCGAAGCAACTGCGTCGAACAAGCGGCCGCACGAAGAAGTGAGAACGGTATTAATCCCCCGGTCCATCATGCGCGACACCAATTCGATCTCGCGAGGAGGGATTTCCGCGAAGAGTGCTAAATCGAAGGGGACTTCTGATCCGAAGGCCGCACGAAGCCAACTCAGCGCCGGACGCCAGGTTTGCTTGACTGCGGCATCGCCGCCGGGAAGGGGAATGTAGCGGAGTTGGGCGCGGCGCTCGAAGCTGGCGTAGTCGGCCACAACAAATTCTCCGCCCCAGATCTGGCCATCGGTGCCGTAGCCAGTGCCATCGAACGCGACGCCAATCACTCTATCACGAATGCGGTTCTCCGCCATGCAACTCGCAATGTGCGCATGATGATGTTGCACGCCTACTTTCGCGAGCGGCAACTCGGCCGCGAATCGTGAGCTCATATAAAGAGGATGCAGATCGTGAGCAGCCGCCTGCGGCTCCACGCGGAAAAGCTTCTTTAAATTCGCCAGCGTTTCTCTGAAAAACTCCATCGTTTCATAATTCTCCAGATCGCCGATGTGCTGGCTCACGATCGCATAATGATCCTTCGTCAGGCAAAACGTATTCTTTAATTCCGCGCCGCAAGCGAGCAACTCACTGACATTTGAGCCAAGATCGATGGCCTGCGGAACGTAGCCTCGCGACCGTCGCAATACACGACTTTTACCTTCGTAAGTGCGCGCGACCGAATCATCCACGCGCATATAAATGTCACGGTTGTGAAACAGAAACCAATCAGCCACTGATCCAAGCCGCTCCCACGCCTCTTCGTTAGAGGTGACAATGGGCTCATCGCTGATGTTTCCGCTGGTCATCACCATTGCTGTAAACTCCGCTGCATCCTCGGTTCGGTCGGCAAAGAACAAGAAATGAAGCGGCGTGTAGGCCAGCATGACTCCGAGTGTCTTATTGCCCGGCGCAACTTCGGTTGCGATTGCTGCTTCCGGCCGGCGATTCAGAATCACAATCGGCCGTTGCGGGCTAAGCAGAAGTTCGCTGTCGCCGTTAGATAAAATACAAATCTTCTCGACTGCCGTAACGTCGCGCGCCATCAGCGCGAAAGGCTTGTCGCTGCGCTTTTTGCGGAGACGCAACTCACGCACTGCATTATCGTTCTCCGCGTCGCATGCAAGCTGAAAGCCGCCAAGTCCTTTGATGGCGACGATTGCGCCTTCGCGCAAAAGCTTCCTCGCATTTCTGAAAACCGAAATCGCAGACTCAGCAGTCTCGTAGGCCTCAGCTGACGGAAAACCCGACCCGCTCTTCGCCAGCACTAAACTCGGCCCGCAATTTGGACACGCATTCGGCTGGGCGTGAAACCGGCGGTTGGCCGGATCGTGATACTCCGCCTCGCATTCCGAGCACATGCGGAACCCGGCCATCGTTGTGGTCGGCCGATCGTAGGGAATGTCGCGAATGATCGTGTAACGCGGTCCGCAGTTGGTGCAGTTGGTGAAAGGATATCCAAAGCGCCGATTTGCGCGGTCATTGACGTCGCGTAGGCAGTCATCGCAGGTCGCCACATCTGGCGAAACCAGCGCAAACTCGCCTTCAACCGGCAAGCTTGCTCGAATTTCAAAACTGATATCGCCGAGCGGTCCCAACTCATCAGTCGTGAATTCCTCAATTCGCGCGAGCGGCGGAGGACACCGCAAAGATTGCTCAAACTCGTGCAGCGCCTGTTCGGGTCCTTCGGCTTCGATCGTCACCCCTGACGACGAGTTAAAAACAAAACCTCGTATTCCGATACGATTTGCCAGGTTGTAAACAAACGGACGGAAGCCCACGCCCTGCACCACTCCACGCAGGCAGATTCGCCGCCGCACAACGACGGGACTCAAGGGAGTGGACATCAGGAAGGGCGCCACTTTCGCGCCTTAGATCAGCGTATCAGAGATGCTTTTCGAAGCCTAAACCGTTGTCCCGGGCGAATCCGAGCTCGACCGGCTTTAACTTCGCTAATTTAACTTCCCCAACAAAGCTACGCCTAATCACTGCGTCTCCTAAAAGAAACGCGGAAGATCGCCGTTGATCACAGTCGAGGTATATACTCTAGCCGATGCAGGCCTGCGCACGCCGTTCGTACGTGGGACCGCCCGAAATCTTCGAAGCAATTGAGCGTGTGCCGCGCAGCTTGCATCTCAGAGTCTGCGAGATTGAACGTCCCGCCGAATAAGCCATTGTTAACCCTCAGTGAAGGGTGATCAAACTGATCAAGTAAAAAGGAGAACGCAAATGCCTGACCCCAGACCCGCCACAACCGAGACCGAAATTTCCCGCGACCGGCTGGCGGAGCTGCTGAACGAAGACCTGGCCCGCGAATATCAAGCCATCATCGCCTACGTGGTTTACTCCCAGGTGCTCAGCGGCGCCGAGTACATGGACATCGCCGCCCAGCTGGAACTGCACGCCAAGCAGGAGCTCGATCATGCGCTCACCATCTCGCGGCAGATTGATTATCTTGGCAAAATGCCGACGGTCACTCCCAAACCGGTGCGCACCTCCGAAGATGCGAAGCAGATGCTGCGTTTCGATCTCGATAACGAAAACGAAACTGTGCGCAACTATCGCGACCGAATCCGGCAATGCGAGGCTTTAGGGGAATACGCTATGGCAGAGCAGATTCGGCAAATCCTGGTACAAGAGCAGGATCACCAAATCGATCTAGCGACCGCCCTCGGAGAGGACGTTCCGGATGTCAACAGCGGTCCGCAAGCCCGCAATCTCAAACGTCGATGAGTGCTTCACCGTAAAGTGGCGCGGGTGGCCACTCGGGGTGGGATTTGCCAAATCGAGTACAAAAAACCAAGGCCGCCTTTTGGCGGCCCTTGTTTTCTGAAGCTGACAACTCAAATCTAATCCCCCGCGACCGGCTCCGCCACCTCTGTGTCTTCCCTGTGTAACTCAGCGCCCTCTGCGGTTAAAGGTTTTGCTTTCGCCAGCGCGCCCAGCGGAATGAACCCATTCTCCGACTGCGCCGGCTTTTCTTTCAGAATCACTTCGCGATACAGAGATGCCATGCGCGCGTTGTATGCATCGTCATTCTTCTTCGGCCCACGCGCCTCCACTGAGGCGGGTGCCCCGTCCTTGTCTGTCGCGTCCTTTGCGACAGACAGGGCGGGGGTTTTGATTTTCGCATCCCGCGCTCTCAATTTTTCTTCGCGCGCATTCTTCGCAATCCCCAGCTTATCGAGATCGTGCTGCTCCTCTTGCGTCACAATTCCATCGCGCAGATGGAGCGAGTGCTCCTTTGACTCCATCGCCACGTTTCTGCCGCCGGCAAAAATTTCGTGCCGCCCGTGCTCCTCGTACCACTTCGAGAGCGTGGCCGTCATATGCATCTTCTCGATGATGTTCCGCCAACCCACGCCCGTGTTGTACGCGCAGAATGAAATCTCGCCTTCCTGCGTCGCATAAGGAATAATGCACTGCTCCGTGCGCCTGAAGTCGTAGTTGAACAGGTCCTGGAACCACATGCCCGCGATGAACAGGAAGTTCCAGCGGTCATTGCGCCGCTTCATCACGTCATCGATCGTGCGGTCCGGGCCAACCTTGCCGTAGTTCTTGCCCGTGACGTTGTAGTTCTTGTCGAACTTCGAGAGCAGATCCATTAACTTGAAATGTGTCGGCGACTTGAACGGGTCGTAGTTCTTCATCAGGCACAGCGCCATGCCGAACCCAGTCAGGAATTTTCCCCGCGACGCATCGTTGACCTTAGCAATATCTTTCGCCAGCTGATCCCCATGCAGGAACGCCGTAACCGGCACAGCTTCTTTTGTTTCTTTGTCGATCATCACCGCCATCCCCGTCCCGCAATTCGGATGACAACCGCAACTGAGTTGGCCCCAGTCGTTTTTCAGGTCGTTGACGTGCATCAAGTCGGCCCAATCTGAAAACGTACTCATGAACGAGATGGGGAACCAGTCGCGCTTCGGTTCTCCAAGTCCCGTTTGCGATTTCACATCATGTGCGAGGTGGGAAAGCGTGTAGCGCTGTGCTTTACGACGGTCGTCGGTAATGGCTTCGTCGCGGCCGGTGAAGCTAACCGGCTGAAACGATAGGAAGCCGATCTTCTTCGGGTTATCCAGCGCGAACTGAATGATGCGGCCGACCTGCTCATTATTAATTCCGTTCACGATGGTCACGACCGGCACGATCTCGACGCCGGCGCGATGCAGGTTGTCGATGGCCTTCAGCTTCACGTCGAACAGGTTGCCGACCTTGCGATGGGCGTTGGCCGCGTTGCCGATTCCATCAAACTGCAGGTACGCGTAACGCAATCCAGCTTCCGCCGCCTGCTGTGCGAACTCAAAGCTCTTGGCGAATTCAATTCCGTTGGTCGCGGCCTGCACGGAGTTGTAACCGACCTTGCGGGCGTAACGCACCGCGTCCAGGAAGTAAGGCGACAGCGTCGGCTCGCCGCCGGAGAACTGCACGCTCATCTGGCGCCGCGGCTTGATGGTGATGGCGTTATCGAGCATCTGCTTGATTTCTTCCCACGTCAGCTCATGCACGAAGCCGACCTGGTTCGCGTCCATAAAGCAGGGATCGCACATCATGTTGCAGCGGTTGGTAAGGTCGATGGTGAGCACCGAGCCGCGACCGTATTTAACGGTCGACGATCCATGCTTGTGCAGCTTTTCGTCGTTGTGGGCGCGAATGTCGCGGCCAGGGAAAACGTCCTCGAGGTGCTTCGAGAAGTCCGTGTCGATCGACATGACATCTTCAAAGCGCCCGTGCTTCGGGCACTCTTTGACCATCATGATCTTGCCGTCCATCTCGACGATGGTGGCTTTAATCTCGCCAACTTTTTGGTTGAGCAGCACTTCGTGGGGCAGGTGGCCGTCGAGAATCTGCTGGCGGATTTCAGGGACGCACTTGGGGCAGAGCGAATCAGTCGCGCGGGGCCAGCCGAGCGGCGGCTTCGACTTCTGGTAGGACTTGAGCAAAGGCTTGTCCGACCACTTCGGCGTCGGCGCCGGGTTCGGCCTGATGCGGTTCATCCGCTCGAATACAAACCACACCGCCTGCGCGCCTGTTGTGACTGCCTTCTCAACGTACTTAATCGGTTTGTGCATGACTTGCGGTGCCTTTCCGCTACAGGAGATTGAAATCGGGTCAGGCCACAGGCGTCAGGCTTCAGGAACTTGGTTTTCCTGATGCCTGAAGCCTGATCCCTGAAGCCGGTTTTCCGTACTTCTATCCTATTGAGCCGTCGGGGCGTTTACACGGCTTTGACAATGAGCGGGCAAAAATCGCCATTAAACGGGTGAAACCCGCATCGGGCAGAGCTAAGTTATTGAAGTAACTAGAGATGTCCGTTCCTGACTTTCCCGTCGACGCCTCAAGCGGGCAGGCGGATGCATTAGTCACCTACAACGTCTCTGACCTCCACGGCCTCGGTGACCGCTTTAAAATCACGGTGATGACTCCAGCTCAGCTGCTGAAGAAGGTGAAGTATGAGTAAAGCCACTTATCCATTGAAGCTTCCTCTTTCGATAAAAAAAAGCCGCGCAGCGCCTTGCCAAAGAAGATGGTGTATCGCTAAATCAATGGATCGCCGTTGCCGTAGCCGAAAAGGTCGGCGTGGTGGAGACCGCCGCTGAATTCTTCAAGAAGCGCGCCGGCGACGCGAGCGGCGCCGACCTCATGAAATTCCTCCGCAATGCCCCGAAAGCCGCTCCCGAGCCGGAAGACAAATTGAAGTAGTGTGATTTACCACGCCGAGGATCATGCCCGTGCAGTGGAGCA
>DATIYR010000081.1:0-8143 GCA_035517535.1 Terriglobales bacterium | reverse complement strand
ACCCCGCTAAATGGCAGCGTCAAGCCTAATAGATTTCCCGGTGCCTCGGTTCCGAGAAATGCCGTTTGCGTCGCCTGGGTCGTAATCGTCAGCGTAGACGATGTATCGGCATTGAGCGAACTCGGTGCCAGGTTGCATGTCGCATCCGCGGGCAATGCTGAGCAGGTCAATATAATAGCGCCACTGAAAGTAGCGCCTTCCGATGGTACGGAGATGGTGTAAGTGGCCGGACTTCCCGCAGTAACTGATTGCTGGCTGGGACTGGCGCTGACAGCGAAATCAGCCCCCGCGCCGCTCAACAGAACTGCATTCGTTCCCGTAGCGTTCGAGTTGACAGTTACCGAGCCGCTTTGCGCGCCCGCCGCTGACGGTGCAAACGCCACGCTGAAGCTGCATGATGCAGAGACGGCAATGGTGCCCGAGCACGAATCCCCGCTTACCGTGTAACTGCCCGAAGCCGACAATCCGTTAATCATCAGTAGCCCGGGACCGCTGTTAGTGAGGGTGATTGTCTGTGTGCCGCTTGTGCTACCCAGTGGTTGCGGCGAGAAGGTCAATTGCGCTGGGGCAAACGAAATAGTTGGCACAACGCCGGTGCCGCTCAAGGGTGTGACCTGCGGTACCGACCCTGCCGAATCGCTGACTGAGAGCGATCCCGTCTGCGTGCCCGCTGCAGCGGGCGAGAAGATGATGCTTACGTTGCACGAACTGCTTGCCGCAAGCGACGCTGGACAGTTATTCGTCTGAGCGAACGTGCCGGATGTAGCGATGGAGTAGATCGAGAGTGGCGTAGAACCGGAGTTAGTGAGTGTAATGCTGGCGGCAGAAGACGATGTGCCGACCGTCTGATTGTTGAAGCCGAGTGATGCAGGAGACAACCGCGCACTGCTGGCGCCGTTATTAAAACTAACCCCGTTCGATATGCGATTAATAATGAGCGGCTGCCCGACCATCTCCACGTAAAGCGTCCAGGTGCCCGACGGAATCAGCGATGACAAGTTCAGGGTAGTAGTTGTCGTGGGAATATTCGAAGCCGCGACATAAAGATTTGCACCCGCGTCGGCATAGTAGACCGTGAAGTGATGAACTGTGGCAAGTGACGCATAAGAATCTGATGCGGTAAGTGCCCAGTTCAACTGAGTGCCGGAAAGAGATGCGCTTATCGTGTAGCAGTTATCGATCCCCGGCTCGACCGCCGTTCCCTCTTCATAATCGTTCCAGGTTGCGACCTGAACGTATGGAAGTTGTGGGTTCGAGCCCCCGAAGTATTTCGCGATTTCATTCGCTGTATCCAACAACACTTGTCCGCACTGTTCCGCGATGACCCGGTTCGCGCTCCAGGAGGCGTTGTTGTCGTCAAAGCCTTTCCAGAGCCCGCCAACAGTAATCTGCGAGGGGTGCGCCAATCCAGCGGAATACAAGGTGTCCAGGTACGTGGGCGAAAGGCTGTTGACTGAACCCCACCAGAATTGCTGCGTGGAACTGAAGGCTGGCGGCTGCATCCAGGCGAAGCGCCCATTGTCATAGGCAGCTGTCGTAAATGCTCCGAATTCGAAAATGTACTTAAACGGCGCCGTGTAAGTATCCGTATGCGCCTTAACGGATGACCATATCGAGCCCCAATCCGCAGAACTGAGCACCGGCCAGGTCTCGGGAGTTACGAAGGAAAAAACCACCGGATCGCCCCCATCGGTGAAGTAAGCCCCGCTGTTCACATAATGAGAGTCTATGTAATCCATCTCCGCAATCAGCGCGTTTCCGACACAGGTAAGGGTCACACTTTCATTCGTGCTTGAAGGGGAACAGGTCGAAGTTAATGCATTCTTGTCTTCCATAATGCCGAACCTCAGCGGATATCCGGCCCGACTACTTAAGTCTGAGAAAACTGCGTTCGCAGTTGCGAGGTTGAAGCTTTGGCTAGGGTCGAGCGCGCCGTAATAGTCGATGAGGTTGATATCACAGCCAACGGCCAGCATGAACGAATCCTGTGCCTGAACGGTAGCCGCGGAATTCTCGCTGTATCCAACACTCTTATGATTGCTTGATCCAAACCAGGGCTGATACTCGCAGATAACTTGCCCATTCCAACCCGGATAAAGAAGTTCTTTGATCGGCACACTTGAAACGTGCCCGGCGGGCGAGTCGGGCATTGAGGTTTCAGCGCCAACATCGGTCGGATTGGCTGCAAATCCGTTAAAGGACGCAAAACAGTAGGGCTGGTTTCCAGCCGGATTGCTTGACGATGAACACGCGCTGGTGTTATTCGAAAGCTCTTGAACAAGATCGGTTGCTGAGGTCGGATTACTTGCTTGCGCAACTAACGAACCAATCGAGTAACTTGCAAAAATACAGACCGCGACAACACAGCGCCCCACGCGCATGAATCGCTCCCTGATTTTTGACCCGGACTTGAAACAGGCTGGCCCCAACGCCAAGGACACAGCAACAGCAAATCCTGAGTAGATGAACGAAATATCGATCAGCCTGAGTTAGAAAGCAACAACTTTCTTCGAAGAAACGGGGAAAGTTCCCAGAATGAGAATACTTCTAAGTTGTTCTACTTAGGATTGATGTAGGAAACCGATTGAATCAGGCACTAATTAAAGTGAAGTGTAACTTGGGCCGCGCCAGTTCTTATCCTTTCAACTTACGCGGTTTCATAGCGACTTAGCCAACCGGTAGTTACTGTACGGGCCGCATTCGGATCACTCTCCAAAGTTCGAGCTCAGCAAATTTTCCGCGCAAGTTTGTTCGCAACAAGGAGAGCGCAAGCATAGCGAGGAAAATTACTATCAATCCGGCGGAGGTTGTGGCGATGCTGTTGCCGCGATGCGGCAGGATCGTGAACCGTCCGTACACAAATTCAATGTGCACCCAGTAAACCAGCAGTGAAGTCTGCCCGAGTTGAATGAGCGGGCTGAAGCCACAAGTCCCCGGACCCCAGCGGCACCAGATATACGCGAGCGCGACCAAAAATAGAAGCATTCCCACGCGCAACATGAAAAAGTTCGGACTGGTGTGCCAGTAGTCGTAGACGGGATAAATATGCGTGCTGCGCGAGTCGAAAAATTTCGCAGCAAAGAAAAGAAGTATTCCTGCCCCGCCGATCAGCGCGAACGCGGACGCGCCGAGCTGCTTAACTCGATTGCCGACGAGAAGAAATCCAACCGCTAATCCGGCGAAGGCAAAGCCCATCCAGGGGAAGATTGGGAAAAGCCACCCCTGCGGCTGGCCGAGATTGTGTACTCCGTCTATGTAGCTTTCTAGCGGCCACGGCAAAAACCGCGGACGCCAGTTGGTCCAGAGGAGCGGGGTCACCAGCGAAATGGCTGCGGCAACCACGCACGCAGCGGTTGCCAAGCTCGTTCGGAGACTGTTCGCACCCGCCAATGCGCGAGACTGCAGGGCTAGCACGGCCCAGCACATTCCTCCCATCATCATGAGCGAAACGCCGATGGTGTTGAGAATGTCCACACGAAATAAATCGCTCCACGGGGCCCAGCCCCAGGCGATGGCGAATTCCTGAACGCGAAAGAGCAAGCCGAGGGCAAAAATTTCTGCTCCGCGCCGAATGGCGGTTTTCGCAATCTGATGCGGAGTGAAGCCTTTTCGCTGGAGTTTGTCGACGACGAGCGCCAGGGAAATTCCGGCCAGGAACAGAAACAGTGGCGCTGGAAATGTTCCCCCGAGTTGTGACCACGTAAAGAATTTGGAATTCCGCGCCGCCGGGCTCAGCCACGCGTCATAACAGTGGGTTTGAAGCATCAATACACAAGCCAGTCCGCGCAGCCAGTCGATGTAGGCCACGCGAGATGGGCTATTGGTCGGCATTTGGGGAAGTATAAGATGAGCGATTCGGCCAGAGAGTTCCGGCCAAGGTAATTAATCGACGCCGTCTCCACGGCTCAAATCTTTGTCGTCGTCGGTTTCAGGCTGCGGCCGCAGCTTTGGGCGTGGACTCGGGCTGCGCAACTTTCCGTACCAGGTACTTCCCTGGACCAGTGAGGAACTTGGCGAGCAATCCAGCAATGCGCTCCAGCAGCACGCGTTCCTCCGAGCCGAAGGCGTTCTCGCGATCGCTCTCCACGTTCAAGAAACCAACTTCGCGCCCGGCGATTTTCATGGCGACAATTACTTTCTTGCGCGTTCCCGCTGCGGCGAACTGCGCCGGATGGACCAGATTTTCGATCAGCGCGGGAGCCGACTTTTCATCAATTGTCAGATAAATTCCGACCCAGGTGTAATGCCGGCCGTCGGCCAGCAGTTCGGCAACTTTCTCGAGCGGGGAATGATGGAAAGACGGCCGATTGTCGGCAAGCAGTTGCTCGATTTCGGCAAGAATATCTCGGGCTGGAAGATAGGGTTTCACGATGCGGCCTCGGAAGAGTCTGTAGTTTAATTTCATCCAAAAGGGCGGTCAACACTCAAGGCTGCTCGCGTTTCTTGAGCTTGACCGTGTCGTCCTGTTCTGGTTGCGTGGATGATTGCTTGAGCCCAGATTGATCCGGTCTGATGGCCGACAAATTCGCGGGCGCGTTGGGATGAACCCCGAAGTCCCACACATAGCTGTTCATCCCCGCTTTGCCGAGCATTTCGGCAACCGCGTATTCACCAGGCAGCAGCGGGGCCTTGGGCGTCAATTTGATCCATCCCGCGCCGAATTGCTCTGCAGTGGCGGGAATGACATTTTCTTCCTGGCTGGTTTTTCCGTACACGGCAACTTTAATTTCGCCGACGATGCGCTTGTCGCCCTTCACCTCAGCTTTTACGATGCGAAAGCGGTCCCAGGGAAGTTCTGCGGCAGGAGTTTTGGAATTGTCATCTTGTTGTTCGTCGCTGGGGTCGATATTGATGTAGATCGCCGGAAGCAGGGCGTGAACTTGGAGTTTCGAACTCGGGCCGGGAAGTTCGATGGTGTGCTTCGAGCCGCCAACCGGATCAATCACGCCATGCAGAACATTGTGCCGGGTGTGCCGATTGATGTCGCTTCCGGTCTGGTCGAGCGAAACCAACTCGGGCTTGGCGAGGTATGTATCGAGCGCGTAAACTCCGCCTTCCGATGGAAGCCGCAAACCTGGCGCCACGTGCGGCGACTTCGCTTCATCCTCCTGCTGCTGCTCCTGCAATTCTTTTTCAAGCCGCTGCGCCTCCGGCGATAGCTTCCCCGAGGCGCGATCTTGCTCGTACTGATTGGTAGCATTCCAGTCAACCATCGAGTTGGGCACATCCTCCCACTCGTCGCGTTCGGCGCTGTAATAATGCACGCGATCGCCGTGGATTTCATATTTCGTAACGATTTGGTAAGAGCCGTCTTTGAGAATGAGGCGCTTGGTGGCGCCTTGAGCGAGACAGACTATGGGCACACAAAGAAAAAAAGCAAGGCTAACCAGCGAGGCCTGAAACCCACGGGACCACATGGCTGCTGATAGTTTACTGCTGAAGGAAGGCCCGTGCGTCACTTGAGAAGTGGAGGTACTATGCTGTGATCGCCAGCCTCCGAGCGTGTCTCTTTTCCATCCATCCGACCCACATGCAAGCTACAAAAACGCTAGAGCCCTGCAAGAGACCGTTATACGCAAGATGCTTCCAAAAATATGCGTAGTGGACTGACTCCCTCAGCCATTCCCAACGGGTCATCCTTACTGTTCTCTTGCCGAGGATAGCTTCCATTTGATTTACGGTCATGTTTCCCATCTGGTGGAATTGTTCTTCACTTATTCCTGGCTCGTATTTCTTCGCGACACGTAGGGAAGTAAATTCAATTACGAAGCTAATGATTGGGCCAATAAGAATCGCGGCAAGCAGAGACCGGACGATAAGCGCCTTCACATGTCACCTCGCAGATCTCAGTCTAGCGAGTTATGCCTAAATCATCGCGTTACGGTTGTAATCAGATATTCGTCCCTGCAACCTTGCTTTCGTCTCGCCGTGTTTTTTTCAACATCGTCGCGCCGCGCTCGACCGAACGGGCGGGGACGCCCGTCCCCACACGGGCTGCGCAGGGTTCAATTTGTTTCGCTAAGAGCTAGGAGCTAGAAGCTAAGGGCCGACCGCTCAAAAACACCGTTTCACTCAACCGGCTTTTCTGTCATAATTGATCGTGCACGCCAGGCTGCACAATTTCCCAACACAATTCAGAGCGAGGCAACGATGTCGGCAAAGTACATCTTTGTAACCGGCGGTGTAGTGTCTTCATTGGGCAAGGGACTGGCGGCGGCTTCAATCGGCTGCCTGCTTGAAAGCCGCGGGATCAAAGTCAACATCATGAAGTTCGATCCTTACCTGAATGTCGACCCGGGTACGATGTCGCCGTTCCAGCACGGCGAAGTTTTTGTCACCGATGACGGCGCCGAAACCGATCTCGACCTCGGCCACTACGAGCGTTTCACCCACGCCAAACTTTCTCGCGACAACAACTGGACCACCGGCCGTATTTACGAGCAGATCATCGCCAAAGAACGGCGCGGCGATTACCTGGGAAAAACCGTGCAGGTGATTCCGCACGTGACCAACGAAATTAAAGCGGCAATGAAAAAAGTCGCGCAGGATGTGGATGTCGCGATTGTCGAGATCGGCGGCACAGTTGGCGACATCGAATCGCTGCCGTTTATGGAAGCCATCCGCCAGATGCGCCAGGAACTTGGGCGCGAAAATACACTGTTCGTGCACGTAACGCTGGTTCCGTTTATTGCCGCTGCTCAAGAATTAAAGACGAAACCGACGCAGCATTCGGTGAAAGAACTCCTCAGCATCGGAATTCAGCCTGACATTTTGCTTTGCCGCACGGACCGCTTTTTATCGAAAGAGATCAAATCCAAAATTGCGCTCTTCTGCAACGTGGAAGAGCAGGCAGTGATCACTGCGAAGGATGTTGCTTCGATCTACGAAGTTCCTCTCGTCTTCTCGCGTGAAGGAGTCGATTCGCTTGCGCTGAAATATCTGCACCTCGAAGCGAAGAACGGCGACCTGAAACAATGGGAAGAGCTGGTGCACAGGGTTTATAACCCTAAGGCCGACGTCAATATCGCGATCGTCGGCAAATACGTCGAGTACGAAGATTCCTACAAATCGCTAAAAGAAGCCCTAGTGCATGGCGCGCTCGCGCACAATCTGAAACTGCACGTGAGTTGGATCGAGGCGGAGGGTCTGGAATCCGGGCAGCGCGCGTGCGAAGAACAGCTCAGCGGCTACGACGGAATTTTGGTTCCCGGCGGTTTCGGCAAACGCGGAATTGAAGGCATGCTGCAGGCGATCCGCTACGCGCGGGAGAAAAAGATTCCCTACTTCGGCATTTGCCTGGGAATGCAGACCGCGTGCATTGAATTCGCCCGCGATGTGTGTGGATTAGCCGATGCGAACTCCAGCGAATTCGATCCTGCAACCCCTCATCGGATTATCTACAAGCTCCGCGAATTGCGCGGCGTGGAAGAACTTGGTGGAACCATGCGGCTGGGTGCATGGACGTGCAAGATCGAACCGGGAACGCTGGCGCACAGAATTTACGGGCAGAATGAAGTCAGCGAACGCCACCGTCATCGCTACGAATTTAATCGCGAATATGAGGGCACGCTGACGGCTGCCGGCCTGAGAATTTCCGGTTCAACGCCGGATGGAACCTACGTAGAGATGGTCGAGCTTCCCGACCATCCGCATTTTATCGGCTGCCAGTTCCACCCCGAGTTCAAATCGAAGCCGCTCGAGCCACATCCTTTATTTAAGTCATTCATCGGCGCTGCGCACGAGTATGGACGCGAACGCGAGGCGAAAAAGCAAGCCGCGGAACTCGAAATGTTCCATCGCCCGCAAAAAGTGGCGACCAGATAGAGACTATCCCCATCTCGCGTAACTTGCTTCTCTCGCGCTAATGCGATACAAACGGCGCAGAACCTCTATGTTCCCTCGCCGTTTCGCTTTCCTCCCACTGCTGCTCGTTTCCACGGTTCTGGCCCAGGTACCGCCACCGAATCCGGTACCCACGCCACCCGTTAAAACCACACCAGCATTCGCCATCGACCACTCGCAGGAGCCGTTCGTGGTCGAGAAGCTACGCACCTCGTACCGCTTCGAAAATGACGGCACCGGCAAGCGCGACGTTTACGCGAAGATCAAGGTGCAGAGCGAAGCCGGAGTCGAACAATGGGGA
>DATIYR010000080.1:0-12139 GCA_035517535.1 Terriglobales bacterium | reverse complement strand
TGATTGATCCAGGCTAAGCTTTGACTAGGCTCGCAGGAGGTGATCACCCGATCCACAGTCGCTTTGAACGGCTTCAGCAGATGAACCCGCAGGCGGCTTCCCGACGACCACGGGATTCCAGACCACTGAATTCCGTGGTATCGATTCGAAATCCGGGGCCAATGTTTCCAGTCTGTGAAGACTCGCCACGCGAGTTCGGGACAAGCGCTTGTAGTGACAGCGTGTTCAATCCGCACGATCCTGGTGCGGATATTCGGTTGCGCAGGTGATGACGCAAGCGGGCTTTCGCCGGTCGATGACTCTTCCATTTCAAAATCCTTCGGAAACACGAATTCGAACAACGTCTGCGGAAGGCGTGAGGAGGATAAAACCAGCGTCTGCGGGGTCACTACGAAACCCTCAAATCACTTCCGGGGGACGGGCGTGCCGAACGACCCACTTGCGCGTTCGGCGATGAGGAGCTTAACATTTATAAGTTAACACTGTTAACATAACAATGTCAACACAATGTTTTTTTTGAAGCAACCTGGACGTTTTCATGCCGCCTCGAGCCGATCCTGAATTAGAAAATCGAATATTGGCTGCTGCACGCAGGTTATGGCACAAGAACGGGGAAGCCGCCCTGACAATGCGGGCGGTTGCGAAAGCCGCCGGCACCAACACGCCGGCTGTCTACCGACGGTTTCGCGATCGGGACGAACTGTTGCTTGCGTTGGTTGAATCCTTCCAGATGGATCTCTTTAGGAGTCTCGAACCCTGCCGTTCATTGAGCGAATTTGGGGAATGCTATTTTGATTTCGCGCTGCAGCGGCCGCGTGAGTATGAACTCCTCATGTCCGGCCTCCTGGCTCGAATCAGGAAACGACGTCCTAATTTCGATCTGTTGCGGAAGCGGTGCGCTGAGTGGCTGGGTGGTACCCCTGATGAGTATGAAGATTTAGCGGTGGCTCTTTTTTGTTTTGGCCACGGCGCTGTGATGTTGATCCTGACCAGAAATCTTCCGCCCGAGGATGTCCAGCAGGTTAAGGCTGTATTCGCGCGCTCGATCAACGTGCTGGTCGCCAACGCAGGCAAAATTCGGGCAGGGACTCAAAGGCAATGACGTGAAGCGCGTTGGGGAAGTGCCTTTAACTCTTGCACAATTAGGCACAGCCGAATTCAGCGAGTGAAAATTTCATAAGTTTCCTGCATAATCGCGCCAACGCCTGTGGAGATCTCTCAACAAGAGTTTGAGCGACTGCTGGAGCAAGTGCGTGAACTGACGGCGCGAGTTTACCGTTTAGAGGAACTCGCGCGGGCGGCAGAACCGAAGGCTAACGAGAAAAGAACGACACTCGAGTCTAAGGAACCTTCATCACCTGCTCCGATCGTCACACGATCTTATCCTGCTCCAGTCCCGACATATGTGCCGCCACTCGCGCCCACTCGCGCGCGCCAATCAGATGATCTCGAATCGCTCATCGGTTCTCACTGGCTGAACCGGATCGGGATCGCAGCTGTGCTGGTCGGCGTATCGTTTTTTCTGAAGTATGCATTCGAAAACAATTGGATCGGCCCAGCGGGACGCATCGTAATTGGCTTGCTGGCAGGTATTGCCGTCGTCCTCTGGAGTGAGCGGTTTCGCAAGCGCGGATACGATCTTTTTTCTTATTCGCTGAAGGCGCTGGGCGTGGGTGTGCTGTATCTTTCGCTTTGGGCGTCGTTTCAGGTTTACCACCTGCTGCCATCGGGCATGGTGTTTGCCAGCATGGTGATAGTTACAGCGCTGACGGGCGTGATTGCCGTCGCTGAAAATGCGGAGATCATTGCCGTCTTCGCGATTGCGGGCGGATTCGCGACACCAGTGCTGCTCTCCACGGGCGAGAACCGCGAAATTGTTCTCTTTTCCTATCTGGTTCTGCTCGATCTTGCCATTCTCGGGCTTACCATCGTCAAGACCTGGCGTCGGATCCCATTTCTGGGATTTATCGGGACCGTTACTCTTTACATTTCCTGGTACACAGAGTTCTATGACCGCTCGCAGCTTACATCCACTCTGATTTTCGCCAGCCTCTTCTTTGCCATCTTTGCCGTCGCTCCATTTTTTGTTGTCCGCAGCAGCGATTCCGGCAACCTGGCCATAGCACTCGCGCTGGTAAATGGCGTTACGTATTTTCTTGAGTCTTACGTGATGCTCGACTCGGTCAGCACCAGCGAAATGGCCTGGCTCTGCTTGCTGTTGGCCGCGGCTTATCTGCTGCTGGTGCGAATTCGTCCCGCTTCATCAGAGTCGCTCGCTGCGAGCAATCTAGGCTTGATGCATCTCGCGCTCGCCATTGGTCTGATTACGGTCGCGATTCCCATCGAGCTGGAAGCGCACGCGATCACCATCGGGTGGCTGGTGGAATCGGCTGCGCTACTTTGGGTTGGCGGTCGCATCAAGTCCGATCTGCTGAACTGGTTCGCGCTGTTGGCGCTCGCTCTCGGCATTATTCGTTTGCTTTTCTGGGACAGCTTCGCGCCTGCAGAGCTGATCTTCAATTCACGTATGGCGGCGTATTGCGTAGCCATTGCCGTGCTGGGCTTTGCCGCTTACCAGAATGCAAGACGGAAAGATGAAACCGGAAGGCAGATCGCAGGCATTGCGATTGTCGCGTTAAACGTGCTGGCTTTGCGGGCGCTGAGTCTGGAGGTCGCAGATTACTATTCGCAGAAGATGCCACTTACCGCGCGCAATATCTGGCGGCCGGATGTGCTTTTGCGCCGGCGCTCGATTGCGATTGCACGCGATTTTACCTACTCCGCTTTGTGGATGGCTTACGGCGGTATGCTGATGGCAATCGGCTTCTGGCGCCGGTCCGCATTCGTGCGCTGGCAGGCGCTGGTGCTGATTGCGGTGACCACGATCAAAGTTTTCGTTTATGACACTTCCCAGCTCGAAAGCATTTATCGGATCACGAGCTTTATCGTGTTAGGCGTGCTTTTGCTGGCAATATCGTTCGCGTATCAGCGCAAATGGCTCAAGCTTCCCTCAGAAAAGCCCGCCTAAGGCTAGCGCATCGACTCTTCCACTTCGGAAATCCAATCGGGACGTTTCAGCACCTCGCGGGGCTTGGGGCCATCCGCGGCGCCGACGATGCCGTCGCGCTCCATGAGATCGATCAAATGCGCAGCGCGTCCGTAGCCGATGCGCAACCGCCGTTGCAGCAGGGAAGTGGAAGCTTTGCCGAATTCGATTACGAGCCGCACCGCATCTTCGAACAGCGGATCACTTTCGTCGCCACCTGACTCGCCATCGCCATCGACCCCACCGGCAATTTTCTCGCGTTCCTCTTTGGGAGCTTCGAGGAATTTCTGATCGTATTCCGCCGTGCCTTGCGCACGCCAGAACTCGACGACCGCAGCAATTTCTTTTTCCGTGACAAACGGAGCGTGCAGGCGATGCAATCTCGCCGAGCCGGAAGGCAAGTAGAGCATGTCGCCGCGGCCGAGAAGCGCCTCTGCGCCG
Organism: Terriglobales bacterium; assembly: GCA_035517535.1. Classification (GTDB taxonomy): domain Bacteria; phylum Acidobacteriota; class Terriglobia; order Terriglobales; family Acidobacteriaceae; genus Gp1-AA145. The sequence goes on along the minus strand of DATIYR010000080.1, from coordinate 8,652 downwards.
TTGGCGTCAAGAATCGTGCGGGAATCGACCTTGGTTGCGACGCGGAAAGAAATGCGAGCGGGAAAATTAGCTTTAATCAATCCCGTGATTACATCGACTGACGGCCGCTGCGTGGCGAGTACCAGATGAATTCCCACCGCGCGCGCCATCTGCGCGAGGCGAGTTATGGACTCTTCGACGTTGCCGCCGTCGAGCATCATGAGATCTGCGAGTTCGTCAATGATGATGACGATATAGGGAACCGGGCGGTCGTCGCCTGAGCCGGAATCGCCGAATAAGCTCGGCGTCTCCGCATCATCGAACAAGCGGTTGTATTGCTCGAGATTGCGCACGCCTTTTTCAGCTAGAAGTTTCAGGCGGCGCTCCATCTCGCGCACCGCGTTACGCAAAGCGTTGGCAGCCAGTTTCGGCTCGGTGATGATGGGCGTATACAAATGCGGAACGCCTTCGTAGTTGCCAAGTTCCAGCCGTTTGGGGTCGACGAGAATCAATCTCACCTGGTCCGGCGTGGCTTTGTACAAAATGGACATGATCATCGCGTTGATGGCGACGCTCTTGCCGGCGCCCGTTGAACCAGCGATGAGCAAATGCGGCATGCCAGCCATATCGGCGGTTACGATGCGCCCGTTGATGTCCTTACCGAGGGCGAGGGTAAGCTTGGATTTCGAGCCGATGAATTCTGAAGACTCAATGTTCTCCCGCAGCCAGATAATTTCGCGCTCGCGGTTTGGCACCTGAATGCCAACCGTGCTCTTGCCCGCCATGCGTTCGATCAGAATGCTCTCGGCCTTTAGCGCCAGGCAAAGGTCATCGGTAAGACCAGTGAGCCGGCTGTATTTAATTCCTGCCTCGGGCTTGTATTCAAAAGTCGTGACCACAGGGCCAGGATTGATTTGCGTTACCTGCCCGTGGACATCAAATTCGGCGTATTTGTCCGTGAGCACCTGAGCCAATAATTTCAGCTCATCGGCGTCAATTGTCTGCTGCTCATCGGCGCGATGCAGCAAGCTACTCGGCGGCAGCTTGTATCCGCCAGCCATGCGCGGCATCGTGGTCTTGGGCTTCACGCCACCATCGGCGCGCTCAGTCACTTCGACGTTCTCCGTGCCTCTGAAATTCTCCGAGGAGGACTGCACTGCTGCGGGCGCGGCGACGCCTTCCTGCTCCTCGGCAAAGCGCTCAATTCCTGTGCGGCGCGGTTCTGCGCGAGGCGGTGCCACCGGCGGAGTGGCAATCCGCGCGGGAATCATTTGAGCCTGAATCGTGGGCTTCGAAGCGCGGCGCTTCTCCAGTTCCTTCTGCAGTTTCTTTCTGACCCGCTGCTCCTGCCAATCTTTCCAGCGGTCCCGAAGGGCCAATGCGAATGAGAACCGCGTCGTTGCCCACACTCGCGCCTGGGAGAATGAAAACGCTGTGCAGAAATACAGGGCGACGGCCAGCATGGTCGTGGCAACGATGTATGCTCCGGCGATGTTGAAATAATGAATGAGCGTGTCGCCAAGAATTTGCCCGAGCAGCCCTTCCAAGGGGACCGATTCCATCCAGCGCATGTGCCCGGGCAGAAGCGCGAGGAGCGCCGGAACAAACATCAGCAGCCAGATTCCACCGAGCAACTTGGCTGCGGGAGACACGACCTTATGCGAACGGAACCACCGAACTCCCATTCCCACCGCAAACAGCGGCAGAAGAAACGCGCCGATGCCGAAGAATTGCAGGAGTAAATCAGAGCCGTAAGCGCCGACAATACCGATCCAGTTTCGCGCCACGTGCGAACCGGTCAGCACGGATGCGCTGTTAAACGAGGGGTCGAGCGGAGAATACGACGCCAGCGCGAGGAAAAGAAGGAGCGCGGAGACGCACAGCAGGAACCCCAGCAGTTCGTTGAGCCGCCGGTTGTTCGTCGGATTAAAAATACGCGCAACGAACTTCATAATTGGCGCAGGTGTATGGTGCGGATACTTCTCCGCGAAAAGGCTACCGACACCTGTGCAACCACGCGAAACCAGAGCCAAACGATTATCGCAGAGAGTAACCAAGTCGACAATTGTGGAGTTCGGAACGAGTTAACAGACCGCAGAACCTATTGAATCTGAAGGGGAATGGGAAATAGCACGGTTCTGCTAAACTATGCGGCCATGAAACGAACCCTTGTCCGGCTGGCCGCCGTTCTAACAATTCTGGCGAGCGCGGCGCTCGCGCAAGATGTCATTCCACTGTACCCCGGTCTGCCTCCGGGGTCGGCACCCGCGAATTATCCCGAGAAGGAGTACTTTTCAAAACTCTGGAACACCGAAGTGGTCGCCAACGTGACCCGGCCGAGCCTGCTGGTATTTAAACCCACCGCAGGTGCAAACAGCGACAGCGCGGCTGTTATCTGCCCGGGCGGCGGCTTCATGGCGCTCTCCATCAACAGCGAGGGAATTGATGTGGCCAAGTGGCTTGCCGCGAGAGGAATGACGACCTTCGTGTTGAAGTACCGGCTGGCGCACACTGGCGATGACGCGACGCAGGAATTCACGACTCAATTTTCCGACCACACCCTGATGGCGACGATCGGCCCAATTATTCCCCTGTCCATCGCCGACGGGCTGGCCGCGGTGGCGTACGTTCGCAAACATGCCTCGGAGTGGGGCTTTTCTCCGGATCGCGTGGGCGTTATTGGATTTTCGGCGGGCGGAACGGTTGCTGCGGGCGTGGGATTGCGATATCAGGCGGATGGGCGCCCGGCGTTCGTTGCCCCCATTTATCCGGCGACCGGCGAGCTTAAAAACGACACCGTACCAGCGGATGCGCCGCCGATTTTCATTGCCGCGGCCACCGATGACAATCTTGGGTTGGCGCCGGACAGCGTCGCTTTATACGAAAAATGGGTTGCCGCTCATAAATCGGCTGAGCTGCACATGTATGCGGTGGGCGGCCACGGTTTCGGCATGAGGAAACATGGGCATCCCTCAGACACATGGATCGACCGGCTCGGCGATTGGCTGGATTCGTTGGGCTTTTTGAAGCAGTAATTTGTTCCAACATCACCGATGTAGCCCGGACGAATGCAAGCACCTGTTAGACGTACTCCATTCCTATCCCGGAGCACAATCTCTGGCCCATCCCAGACCAGCTGCGAAATTGGTATATTGACCTCCGTGCCTCGCGAGACAACGACCGATTCCCGGCAGGAGATTCTGCGCGCCGCTGCGCGGCTTTTTCAGCAACAAGGATACGATGCGACGTCGATGAACGACGTGGCGGGCGCGCTGAAGCTCAGCAAAGGCGGTCTCTACCACCATTTTCAAAGCAAAGACGAAATTCTCTTCAACCTGATGTCGCACGCCATGGACATCAGTGAAGAACGGGTGATCGCTCCGGCGAAGCAAATTGCTGATCCTGAGGAGCGTCTTCGGACAGTAATCCGTCGGCACATTGCGGTTGTGCTCAGCGAACGCGATCGCGAGATCACCGTGATGCTGCATGAGAACCATCCCCTTTCACCGGCGCTGCGCAAGCGAATCAACGGACGGAAAAAGGATTATGTCCATTTCCTTGAAAACCTGATCACAGAAGTACAGCGGGCGCGCGGATCGAAAGGCGCGGTGACGCCTCGTGCTGCGGCTTTTGCTCTGCTGGGCATGCTGAACTGGATTTACCAGTGGTATCGGCCGGAGGGAAGCCTGCAGGAAGAAGACATTGCGCGGCAGTACACGGAAATTTTCTTGCAGGGCGCGTTCCAGTGAGCGAAACCTATCACGTTGGTGAACTGCTCAAGGCAGTCGGGGAATCGCATCGCTACCATGAGTTTCTGCGCGTTCCGGCTCTCAGCGCCGGGATTTACGTTTTGCCGGTTGGCGCAACCGACGGTCAGAAGCCGCACGACGAAGATGAAGTCTATTACGTAATTCGCGGCAGGGCGAAGATGAAGCTGGGCCGGGGGGAGCGCACCGTCTGCGAAGGTGATGTGATTTTCGTAGAAAAGAAATTAGAGCACCGCTTCTTCGAGATTGTCGAAGAACTCGCGTTGCTCGTTGTATTTGCTCCGGCGGAGAGTGGATGATTATCGAGGAAACAGCAGATTCCTCGACTGCGCGACATGATTCGCTCCGCAAACCATGTCACTCCGCTCGTAATGACAGACCGGATCGATTCGCTTCAACCAGCCACTGAGCCCTAGCCCCTCACCGCGCCGGCGCGGGCGGCATGGCGTAGTAGCCTTCCTTGGCCGTCACATCTACGCAGGGACGAATTGACGAGCGGCGGCAGCTTGGCCGATCGACGAGGACTTCGATATCGATATGCTGACCCACGAGTGGAACGTGCGTAAGATACCCCAACGTGTACTGGTTACGCGCGTGACCCATCAGGTGCGCGTAGGCATCTTCAAGCCCAGGCCGAGTGAGTTCATTCAGGACCTGGCCGCCGGTTGCATTGACGTATTTAGGAAGAATGTCGCTGTAGCCAAAACGGGGAAGGTGCAGCTTCTCAAGCTTGTTATAGCCGGGAATGGCGCTTCCGCCCACCCCGATCGCATACACCATGATGTTGTTGCTGAGCAGCACCTTCAGAACATCTCGATAGCTCGCATTGCTGCGGTATTCCCGCCCGTCGCTGATGATGAAGATCACGCGCCGGCGCTGTGGGTTGCGCCGCGAAAGGTCAAGTGCGGCCCGCAATACCGCATCATTCAAAACATGCGATTCCTGGGCGGGATAATAGGTAGTGGGAGTATTCGCGCCGACCGGCACGTTGTTGATGATCGGTCCCTGTGGCCCCAAGGGTCCACCAAGCACCGGAGGCCCGTTGTTCGTGCCTGTGACCGTGGAGAGCCGGGTGAAGGTTTCCGAAAGTTTTTGCCCGACGGCGGTCCAATCCGAAAGCTGGCCGACCACATTGCTGTAGCTGTAAATGGAAATCTCATCGAACGGACTAAAGACGCCTTCGAGTGCCGGGAAGGTATGTTCCACCTTCTCGACATCAACATCCTTCATCCCCAAATCGAAAATGACGGCCACTGAGAGCGCGAAGGGATCGCTGGTAAAAAAATTCAGATTCTGCTTCTGGCCATTTTGGCGCACGATGAAATCTTGTGGCAGCAGCCCGCTCACCATGTGCCCAGATTCGTCCGTCACGGTCACTGGGACGACTACCTGATTGACGTTTCGAATGATCTTGAAAAACTGGTCCTGAGCATCGTTGCCGGGCGGGGTCGCTTTGCCCTCCTGCACCGTCTTGATGTTCAAGGGCGGACGCGGACCGACTGGAGGTTCGTCAAGCGTCGAATCCCTCGGCGGAGGTTGATTGGGGGCGGGCTGTGGCGGCGGCTGCGTATTCTGCTGCTCGGAACCGGGTGTTGCCGGTAAGCTCGGTATTGCGGACGGCGGTTGCACCGCCGACGGTGCATCCGGGATGCTTTGGTTCTGCTGTTTCTGGGGTGAGTTCGTCGGCTGAGTGGTTTGCTGCTGCCCTGCCGCTGTTGAGGAGTTATCCTGACCCTGCGAAGCAGGAGCGAACCCTGGGACCATCAGAAAACTCAACAATAGCGAGAAAGCGAACGCCTTCAACACAAAACTCCCCCGTCAAAGTTCTGCTCTATGGGATGCTTAGCTCGGCTCGTTTGGTGCATCTAACTGCAGAGAAGTAGACTACCAGAAATTACAGGTACCCCGAATCTATGCTGTCCTTCTTTCGCTTAAGGCTAATTTACGTCCAGCTTGTTCTGGTGCTCGGCCTGGCTTTTGTGGTCCCGCTTGCAGCTCAGGACGTGCAAATGGTCCCGGACCAGCAGGACCGTGAAGCTGCTCAACAGGCGCAGAGTGAAAAAGATAAACCGGAGGACCAGCAGCCCGCGGCGACTTTTAAGGTCAATACCAACGTTGTCCAGCTTTTTTTCAATGTGAAGGACAAGAAGGGCGGATTGATTGCAAACCTGCCGAAGGACAGCTTCCAGGTTTTTGAAGACCGCAAGCCGCAGACGATCAAATATTTTTCTGCTGATTCCGAACTTCCTCTGACTTTGGGCATTCTGATCGACTCGAGCGCCAGCCAGGAGCGCGTGCTGCAGATGGAACAGGAAGTCGGGGGCTCGTTCCTGAGCGAAATCCTGCGCCCGAAAGACTTGGCTTTTGTGATCGACTTCAACATCGGCGTTAACTTGGTTCAGGATTTCACCAGCAGCGCGCGTCTGCTGAAGACTGCGTTGAATAGCGTACGAATCAATAGCGGCGGACAAGCGGCGGTGCCGGGCATTCCTGGACAGGGCGGCGGCCCGGTTCCGACTATCGGCGTGCCGAAAGGAACTCTGCTTTACGACGCGGTTTATCTCGGCTCACATGATGAGATGGGGCAGCAGGTTGACCGCAAGGCGATGATTCTGCTCACCGACGGCGAAGACCAGGGCAGCCAGTACAAGCTGATTGATGCCATTGAAGCCGCGCAAAAGTCGGACACAATCGTCTACGTGCTGCTCTGCGCCGATCGCGGCTTTTATGGATTTGGCGGATACAGCGGCGATAGTGCGATGAAAAAGCTGACCGAAGAAACCGGCGGGCGAATGATTGAGGTCGGCAATAAAACTGACAAGCTGAAGGCGGCCTTCGATCAAATCTCGCAGGAGCTACGCAGCCAATACAACATTGGCTACATTCCGAGCAATCCCGTGAAGAACGGCGGCTTCCGGCGAGTGGAGATCAAATCCAAAGAGGGATACAAAGTTCAGGCCCGCAGCGGATATTTCGCAGTTCCAGATAAAGAATAATCGAAAAAAGTTTAAGGTTGCCCCACTCTTGTCGCGTTCTTTGCGACAGGGTGGGGGATTTTGATTTTGCAAAACCAGAGCTTTTAACCGCAGAGATCGCCGAGTACGAACCGCCAAGTACGCCGAGAATCCGCAATCAAACTGCAATCAAATAAAATGGAGTGACGAAGTCGGCCCTAAGCGAAGTCGAAGGGTGTCCTCTGTGGAAACGCATGGCCGTCGCCGCAATCTCAATCCCGAATTGGTTAACCGTCCTCAACTCTGAGGTGGTCGCCTGCAAGCGATGCCCTCGCCTGGTCGAATATCGTGAGCAGATTGCCCGCGAAAAGCGCCGCGCCTACAAGGACTGGGAATATTGGGGCAAGCCAGTACCCGGATTTGGCGATCCGAATGCGCGGGTGGTTGTTCTGGGCCTGGCTCCGGGAGCACATGGCTCGAACCGCACTGGGCGGCCATTTACCGGCGATGCGTCCGGAAAATTTATGTATCCAGTGCTATACGAAACCGGATTCGCCAATCAGCCTAGCGCGACCGACCGCAATGATGGGTTAGTGTTGCGAGATTTGTATATCACCGCGGCGGTGCGCTGCGCCCCACCCGACAACAAACCTCTGCCCCAGGAGTTGGCGAACTGCGCGCCTTATCTCGATCGTGAACTAGAGGGGTTGAAGAACGCGAAGGTAATAGTTGCGCTCGGGAAAATTGGCTTCGATGCTTATCTCAATCATGTGAAGCGGGGCGGATTGCTCGAGCGCAAGTCCGGCTATGTCTTCCAACACGGGGCGAAATACGAAATGCCCGATGACCGCACGCTGCTTGCCTCGTATCATCCCTCCAACCAGAACACGCAGACCGGCAAGCTCACGAGGGAAATGTTTGTGCAGATATTTAAAGGAGCGGCAAGAATTGCCGATCAATGAATTGGCGGCTCGGCGCCATACCGGATCCTCAATCGAGGGGACCACTGACTTGCATCCGGGGCAGGGCCGCCCTAACCTTAGAAACCTACGAACACCGGCTCCGGCTGAAGTTTGATATTCCAGTCGCCTTGCACGCGGCGTTGAATTTCGTCTTTTAATTCTATGATTTCGGCCGCCTTGGCTCCGCCCCGATTTACAAGCGCCAGTGCATGCTTCCGCGAGATTCCGGCATTGCCTCGGCCGAATCCTTTCGCAAACCCGGAGTTTTCCACCAGCCATGCGGCAGAGATTTTGTGTTGCTGGGCCAACGCAGGATAACTCGGGACTTGCAAGTTACGGGCTTTTGCGCGTTGCGTCAGTTCGGCGTACTGCGCCTGCGTCAGCACGGGGTTTTTAAAGAACGAGCCGGCGCTGCGGCTATCAGGATCGCCGGGACTGATTAGCATGCCTTTGCTGGCGCGGATTTCGCGTACAGCTTCCCGAGTTTCGGCAAGAGTTGGAGTGCCATCGCGTCCGGCAAAATATTTTTGCAAATCGGCATAGCGCAGAGTGGGCGCGCCCGCAGGATTCAGCGCGTACGTGACCCGTAGAACGATATAACGGTCTCGCTGGGTTGTGTTGAAGATGCTGGCACGATAGGTGAATCCGCAATCGGCGGCATTCAGTTTACTAACCCGATCTTCTCGGCGATCGAACGCCAGCACTGACGTGATTGTCTCCGAGACTTCCTGTCCATAGGCGCCCACATTTTGTACCGGAGTTCCGCCGACGCTGCCCGGAATTCCACTGAGGCATTCAATTCCGGCGCAGTTCCGCTCGACCGCATACGCGACGAATGTGTCCCAGTCTTCGCCGGCGCCGGCGGTGAACAAAAGTTTTTCGCCCTGAGCTTCCTGTTCGACTCCAGAAACAGCAATTTGCAGGACTATACCGGGCCAGCCGCGATCAGAGATCAGAACATTGCTGCCGCCGCCGAGGATGAAGAGAGGA
>DATIYR010000079.1:0-5962 GCA_035517535.1 Terriglobales bacterium | reverse complement strand
CGGATGAATGTTTTCGGCGCCACTCTTTTAACTCTTGCCCTTTGTGCCGCGACATGCAGTGGCCAAACCCAGTCAACGGCGAACACCCGCGACGATTCTCATGACGGGACTGCGGCGTCGGCTAGCATGCAGCCTAAAATTGACCCAGCCAAGGAAGCCGATATTCGAAAGCTTCTGGACGTCGTCGGAACTAAGGCCGCAATGACGCAGATGATGGGGGAGATGGCGAACACCATGCGCCCTGCAATGACGAACATGTTTCCACCGGGAGAATACCGCGACCAACTGATTGAATTATTTTTCGAAAAGTTTCAGTCCAAAGCTGATCCGCAGCAAATGGTCGAACTGGCGATGCCCGTGTATGACAAGTATTTGTCAGATGAAGACATTCGTGGGTTGATCCAGTTTTATGCCACACCCCTTGGGAAAAGGATGATTACGACACTTCCGAAAATCATGATCGAATGCACCCAAGCGGGAGAAAAATGGGGCGAGCAACTTGGCCGAGAGTCCATGCAGGAAGTTTTGGCTGAGCACCCCGATCTGAAAAAGGCGATGGAAGAAGCAAGCAAAAACGCACAGCAGCGTTAGCCAGTTCTGGAGGCTGTTGGTTTCTTGCACTCTTCACACGGGCAAATCTCGCGCAACCACTTCCAGGAGTAAATTCCCAGAGCATGGCTGTCGTTCCATTTAAATTGGATCGCATATTTCCCTACCGCCTCTGCTGATTCAGGTCTGGCGGCAGGCTTGAACATCGGCAACTCACCCGGCTTCGTCTTCGGCGGTTCTCCGGGTTTGCGGCCGCTCGTTTCGCGCTCTTCGTTGCACAAGGCGCATGGGCAGGCATCGCGCAGGTAGGGAAACGTATACGTCGAGAGGTGCCCATCCTTCCACTCGATATCCACGCCTTTGCCGGAGGTGAGGTGGACTTTTACCGATTTGGGGTCGGCGGAAGGCATGGAGTTTCAGTATGGCAGAAAGGTTAGTCTACGTTGTGCGTCGTAGGTTGTACGCAAAACGTTGTGCTTCATTTCGCTGTCCGCGATTGTTCCTGCGCCTCTAGTATTGTCATTCCGAGGAGTCGAGCGGGGGAGATGACGAGGAACCTGCTTTTTGTTGGGAGCAGCAGATTCCTCATGGGCTTAGGCCCATTCGGAATGACAACGCTGGTTTTGCGAGGACAAGCCGCGCGGTGCCCGATGCACGCCGCGGCGCACGAACAACACCGGTGCTAAACTTTTCTTTCATGGCAGCCACAATCCTTGATGGGAACAAGATCGCGGCGGAGATTCGCGCCGAAGTTGCGACCGATGCGAAAGCCCTGTCCAGCGCGGGAATGCGGCCGGGCCTGGCTGTCGTTCTCGTGGGCAACAACCCAGCTTCCGAAATTTACGTCCGCGGCAAGGTCAAGAGCAGTGAGGAAGTCGGCATTCACAGCGAGAAGTACACGCCTTCGATCGACGCGACCACACAGGAACTGCTTGACCTTGTCGCAATGCTGAACCGGCGTGACGACATCGACGGAATCCTGGTGCAACTTCCATTGCCTCCGCAGGTTGATTCGAAGAAGGTGCTGTTGGCGGTTGACCCAGCCAAGGATGTCGACGGCTTTCATCCCATGAACGTCGGCTTCCTCTCGACGCAGCGCCCGGGACTGGTTCCGTGTACACCGGCCGGGATTATGGAAATGCTGGAGCGGAGTGGGATCAAAATCGCAGGGCAAGAAGCGGTCGTAGTCGGGCGCAGTGACATTGTTGGTAAGCCCATGGCCATGCTGCTGCTGAATGCCAATGCTACGGTGACCGTCTGCCACTCCAAAACCCGCGACCTGCCGGGGGTTTGCCGACGCGCCGACATTCTGGTTGCGGCGATTGGGCGGGCGGGGATGATCACGCGAGACTTTGTTCGTCCCGGTGCAACCGTAATCGACGTCGGTATGAACCGCGTAACCGACCCTGACGAGTTCGAGCGCTTGTTCGCGGGGAATGCCAAACGCGAAGAAACGTTCCGCAGCAAAGGGGCTGTTCTTGTCGGCGATGTGCATCCCGAAGTCGCCGAAATTGCCGGAGCGATCACGCCTGTGCCCGGCGGCGTGGGACCGCTGACGATTGCCATGCTAATGGCGAACACGGTGAAGGCGGCGAAAATGCGGCGGGGAAATCGGGTGCCGGAATTATCCCGAGCTTAGAACCGGCAAACACACCCTCACCATAGAGAACACAGAGTTTCACAGAGAAATTCCACTGAGGACAGGTAGAGATGTTTTTCTCCGTGCCTCCTTGACTCTGTGGTGAAATAATCATCCGATGCTCAAAGTCGGCCTGACAGGCGGTATTGCAACCGGGAAGTCTCTCGTTAGCGGGATGTTTCGCGAGCTCGGGGTTCATACGATCGATGCGGACCAGATCGCACATGAGCTGATGAATCCGGGCGAGAAGGTCTACGACGAAATGGTGCGGCGGTTCGGTAAGGAAGTATTGAACGAGGATGGAACCGTGAACCGCAACCGGCTGGCGGAACTCGCTTTCGACCAGAAGCGGCCCCGGATTTATGAGCTGAACAGCATCATCCATCCCGGCGTGATCGAGCGATATGAAGCCTGGATGGATGACATTGGCCGACGCGAGCCCGATGCTATCGTCATGCTCGAAGCCGCGCTGCTGCTCGAAGCCGGCCTGCGCAGGCGGTTCGATCGCGTGATCGTCGTCAGCTGCAAGCCGCAGCAGCGCATCGACCGCTGGGAGTCACGTTTGAAGGTCGACTCTGAAACCGCCCGCAGGGAGGTCACCCGCCGAATGATGGCCCAGGCGCCAGATGAAGCGAAGATTCAGGCTGCCGATTACGTCATCGACAACAGCGGCAGCGTGGAAGACACCCGCAAACAGGCGCAGAAGATCTACGAAGCGCTGGCCTCACAGGCGCAGGTGAAGACGGCGTAGCCAAGCATTCAGCACTCAGCAATCAGCAAGACAAGGCTCTGCACGGGACTGCCCGTGCCCCATTTTTTTCGATTCCGCATACAACCGCCATGGGGCTGAATGCTGAGTGCTGAATGCTGAGTGCTGAATGCTGAGTGCTGAGTGCTGAGTGCTGAATGCTGAGTGCTTCAAAGCTACTTTGCGACCCCACCTTCCGGCGCGTAGTCTAATTACAAGCAATGCCAGTGGCGACTGCAGTTTCGGCGCGGCTCAGGCCCAAACTCGCTTTCAGCGAGATCATGAGCTTTGCCTTCGATACCTTCTGCAGCAACAAAGTTCGTTTCCTGCTGACCGGGCTTGGGATGGTAATCGGCACGGCTTCGCTCATCCTCGTCGTTACGATTGGATTGACCGGCAAGCAGTATGTTCTAAATCTCATCCAAGGCATCGGCGCAAACCTTATTTATGCCGAGTACGAAGGCGGGGCCCAGCGCATCACCAGCACGGCTCCCGATCCGCTCACTCTCAGTGACATGCAGGCCGCCGAGGAAACGGTTCCGGGCATCGTGAGCGCGTCCCCGGTCGTCGATCTCAACGAGCGCGTGCCAGTCGGTAGCGGCAAAGAGCGCGATCTGCAGATTCTGGGAGTTTATCCGCAATATCGCAATGTCCGTAATCTGGTCGTGGTTTCTGGCCGGTTTTTCGATCAGGTGGACGAGCAGGCCCACAACAAAGTGGGACTGATTACTGAGCGGCTGGCGAAAGAGCTCTACGGTTCGCCCGAGGCGGCCGTCGGCAGAACTATCCCGCTCAGTCACCTGCCGTTCACCATCATTGGCACCTTTCGCGAACGCGTGAACACGTTCGGCGAATCGGAAGTGACCACCAGCACGTTTCTGATCCCCTACAGTGTGTCGCGTTACTTCACTGAGAATTCGTCGGTGAAGTTGATTTACTTTTCGGTTGCCGATCCCTCTATGGTTGAGCCGGTCACCAACCAGGTTCGCGCGGTCATTCAATCGCGCCACCGTGCGGAATCGGTGTACAACGTGACCAACCTTACTCAGCTGGTCACAGTGGCGGACAAGACTGCAAATGCCCTAACGATGGTGCTTTTGGCGGTCGCGGCGGTGGTGTTGCTGGTCAGCGGAATCGGAATCATGAACATCATGCTGGCGACGGTGAGTTCGCGTATTCGCGAAATTGGCATTCGCAAGGCGCTGGGCGCAACAAGACGCGAAATCCGTTTTCAATTCCTCTCGGAAGCGATTGTCATCTCGGTCGGGGGTGGGCTGATCGGAGTGGTCATTGGACTGGCGCTGCCGTACTCAATCCGCTTTTTGACTGAGTACCGCATCCCGATTTCCGGACTTTCAGCAATTGTGGCGATCGTGGTTTCGTCACTTGTCGGAATCTTGTTTGGCACGGTGCCAGCGGCCAGGGCGGCGAAACTGGATCCGGTGGAGAGTTTGAGGTACGAGTAAGTGATTCGTGATTCGTGATTCATGTTGCTGACCAGCCACGAACCACGAATCACGAGTCACCTGCCCCAAAACAAGAACGCCGGGCTGGTTTGCCCGGCTGATTGCTTGTCACTCATCTGTGGAGAGCAACGTGTTACGTCTTCGTCTCCGCGGATCTCTCAAAATCTGTACCCGTTCCAAAAACCGTAGTCGGCGCACCGCACGCCGAATCGGATTATTGGACGAGCGCCAGCCCTTCCAGCTCCTTTTGCAACACCGGCAGGGCGCACCCTGACATTTCTACCCGGCTCACCGCATCCCGGGCAGCCTGGGGCGATACACCGTAGCCCCGCCCCATCATGAATATCTGTACCAGTTCAGCGGCTTCCAGCGAATCGGCCAATCCACCTTGCAGCAGGTCGTTTCGCAGGGCCGCCAACTCCGCCACTGAGAATCTCTCTTGCATCATCTTTCACCTCCGACCCTGACTGCTTCTAAACATTAGACTCAGCAGCAATCAGTTTTGTTGCATGCAATTCACCTGCCGAACCCAGGGGCTTACTGTAAATTCGGCCGGATGAAACTACACCTACTTAAACCCTTGATTCTCGTAGTAGTTGCTATACCATCGGCAAACCGCCGGGGAAGGTTGAGCGAGGGAGACGTCTCAGCTGTGACACAAAGTGTCAGACTGGCCCGCCGCCAGTTCAGTTTTGAGACTGCAGCCGGCAGACATCCGAATAGTGGCAAGGAAGGGCGAAATGTTACATCGCTGCCAAACCGTTTTTACGCGGCATCGATTGTAGCTTCATCGACGAGCAGAATCGGTATGTCATCGCGAACCGGATAAACCCGCCGGCACTCGCCACACTTCAGGCTTTCGTGGTTCGGGGCAACCATCAGCGGCTTTTTGCAAACCGGGCAGACCAGAATATCCAGCAAGTCCTGGGGAATCATGGACGAGATTGTACCGCAGGTCTCCCGCCACAGCGCTTCGTGGCACGTGCAAATTCTCTATTCCTTCCGTTACAGTAGTGTTCTCATGCTCGACCTTGCCTTCGTCCGCAACAACCTGCCGAAAATTGAAGAAATGCTGCGAAATCGCGGCATGGACCCGAAGTCCGTCCTGAAAGACTTCCCCACGGTTGAAGCACAACGAAGGCAGGCGATCCAGTCGGCGGAAACTCTGAAAGCAGAGCGCAACCGGCTTTCTGCCAAGATTCCGGCGATGAAAAAAGGTGGGCAGGATACGACCCAGATTGTGGCCGATACCAAGGCCATGCGCGAGCAAATCCAGGAACTGGAAAAGGCCGCTGAAGAATACGACTCGCGTATGTCCGATCTGCTGGTTGGCATTCCCAACATGCCGCACGAGTCCGTGCCGGTCGGGAGTTCCGCCGAAACGAATGTGGAAGTGCGCCGCTGGGGCACCCCGCCGGAATTCGATTTCAAGCCCAAGCCGCACTGGGAATTAGGCGAAGAACTTGGCATTCTGGATCTGGAGCGGGCCGCCAAGCTTTCTGGCGCGCGCTTTGCAGTTTATTGGGGCGCCGGCGCCCATCTCGAACGCGCGCTCGCCAA
>DATIYR010000078.1:0-14391 GCA_035517535.1 Terriglobales bacterium | reverse complement strand
CTCGGGTGCGGCAATCCGACGGCACTGGCCCAACTGAATCCAGGTGAGACAGTTCTCGATCTCGGTTCCGGTGGCGGAATTGACGTTCTGCTTTCGGCGCAGCGAGTCGGGCCGACGGGTAAAGCTTACGGCCTCGACATGACCGACGAAATGCTCGCTCTCGCCAACGAAAACAAACGCAAAGCCGGCGCGAAGAATGTCGAGTTCCTGAATGGCGAAATTGAAAGCATTCCGCTCCCGGAAAACTCCGTCGATGTCATCATTTCGAATTGCGTCATTAATCTTTCTGCGGATAAAGACAGCATCCTGCGCGAAGCATTCCGCGTTCTCAAGCCGGGTGGCCGCTTTGCGGTTTCGGATGTGGTCACGCGCGGGGACATCAACGACGAGATCCGGCGCAGCATTCTGTTGTGGGTGGGTTGTGTGGCGGGGGCGCTGAGTGAAGATGAATACCGCGCCAAGCTTCAGGCGGCAGGTTTTTCCGAGATCACGATCGAGCCGACCCGAATTTATCGCGTGGAGGATGCGCGTGAATTTTTGTCCGCCGCAGGAGTTGACGTGGATGCCATCGCACCTCAGGTGGATGGGAAGTTCATGAGCGCGTTTGTGCGGGCGACCAAGCCTCAGGCTTGCTGCTCTCCTTCTTGTTGTAATTGAGAGTTTTCTCTGCGGCCTCCGCCATTTCTTCGCGAAACTCCGCGGTTAAAAGCTCTTTAATAACAGACTACGCCGAGCAGTGCCTGAGCTCGCCGAGGATGAGGATGAAAGAGCATTACAACGTCTTATTTCTCTGTACCGGAAATTCGGCGCGGTCGATCATGGCCGAGGCAATTTTCAACTTTAAAGGCCAGCCACGGTTTACCGCGTACAGCGCCGGGAGCCATCCTTCCGGAACGGTTCGGCCGGAGGCGCTCAGGCTATTGTCGGCTGCGCGAATTCCTGTTGCAGGTCTGCGCAGCAAAAACTGGGATGAGTTTTCTCTGCCAGACGCTCCCAAACTGGATTTTGTTTTCACCGTCTGCGACAACGCTGCCAAGGAAGTCTGTCCCGTCTGGCCGGGACAGCCGATGACGGCGCACTGGGGCGTGCCCGATCCGGCTGCGGTCAACGGTTCAGCGAAAGAAGTAGAACGCGCATTTCGGGAAGCATTCACCATCCTTGATCGCAGAATCAGCCTCTTTCTGTCCCTCCCGCTCGCAACCGTTGACAATCTGGCGCTGAAAACTGAGATCGACAGGATCGGACGTCAATGAAAGCCAGCCTCTCACGTCGACTTGCGGCGGAATTCGTCGGCACCGCATTTCTGGTTATTGCGATCGTGGGATCTGGAATCATGGCGGAGAGATTGTCAGCAGGAAATGTCGCTCTCGCTCTTCTCGCGAATGCAATTGCAACGGGCGCGGCACTGGTGGCTTTGATACTGGCGTTTGGACCGGTCTCGGGTGCTCACTTCAATCCGGCGGTATCTCTCGCCGATGCCATGGAGAAGGGACTGGGTTTCTCCGAAGCGATTTTCTATTCGATTGCTCAATTCTCCGGCGGGATCATCGGCACTCTCTTCGCTCACAAGATGTTCGGATTGGCGTTGATTTCACTTTCGCGCCATACCCGGACTGGTCCGGCTCAGGTGTTCAGTGAATTCATCGCCACCTTCGGGCTGCTGGCAGTGATATGGGGTTGTTCCAGATCGCGGGGAAGTACGGCAGCATTTGCAGTTGGAGCCTATATTGCGGGCGCGTACTGGTTCACGTCGTCAACCTCGTTTGCAAATCCCGCGGTAACGGTCGCCAGATCGCTGACGGACACATTTACAGGGATCAGGCCGGTTGACGTCCCCCCATTTCTGCTGGCTCAGATGGTTGGCGCTCTCGCGGCCACGCTCCTCTTCCGATGGCTTGTGCCCACGCTTCCGTCAACAGCAAAGAGTGTAGTCGCGGCAACAGAGCAGGTTCGAATCCCCTAATTCGACGCCGTCTTAGCTGCCAAGCTGAACCTGCCAATGATCTAGGCACTGCGAAAGCCGTCCGGACCGGACTAGTTTTTTGCGCTCGCCAGTTTAGTGTGGCGAGTTTCTGAACGATACCGGGCGACCCCGCGATAGAGTGCTTCGGCAATTTGCTGCCGGAAGGTGGAGCTTTCGAGATTATCTTCGTCAACTGGGCTGCTGACGAAGGAAACTTCGGCGAGGACCGCCGGCATTTGCGTGCCGGTGAGCACGACATATTGCGCTTCTTTCACGCCGCGGTTTCGAATCGCCGGATGCTCTGCTGACAATGTCCCAAATAACGCCTGCTGCACATCCGCCGCCAGCCGATGCGAGTTGGTCACCTTCTCGCGAATGTCCACGCCGGTCCAGTTCACGTCCTTCAGCGTGGGATCGTCTTCGGCTGTGCGCGCTTTGATCGACGAATAGGTAGTCGTGTAATACGTTTCCACCCCGCGCGCAGTTTCGAGATCGCTGTAGTTTGCATGCACGGAAAGAAATAAATCCGCGTGAGTCAGGTTTGCGATTTCCGCACGCTTCTCGAGAGGCAGATACGTATCGTCCTGCCGCGTGTAGATGACGTCCGCGCCCAACTTGCCTTCGATCAGTTTTCCCAGCCGCTGCACGATATCAAGGGTCAGATCTTTTTCGAGCAGACCTTTGCGGCCCACCGTGCCCAAGTCCCATCCGCCGTGCCCCGCATCGAGCACCACACGAAATTCTGAAGCAGATGCTGCAACCCGTGAGTTCTTTTTCGGAGAAGTCGCCATCGATGGAGACGGTTTGGTTAGCGGCGCTGCCACCGGACCGGTGGGCGGTTTGTGTACGTCGATCGTCAGGCGATACGGGCTCGGATCGAGCTTGACCGAAATCTCGGACACGCCTTTCGTGTCGAGCACCACTCGCGTGACACCCGAGGTCGGCTCAGCCATGCGCACTCGCTTAATGAATGCGTCATCGACAACGATGCTTTGGTTCAGCAGCCCCGGCGCCATTTTCGTATCGATCAGATCGAAATAAACCCGCGGAGGGTTGTCGAGTGTGTGGGTTTCGTATTGCACCTGATCCTGCAGATCGACCACCACCGTGCTCGAATCCGCCGATGACCAATGCCGTATACCAGTGACCTCCGGGGTTGCGCCTGGCTGCAGCGCAGGCTGTGCGGGTGGTTCAGGCTCCTTGATGTTCTGGCTCGAATCAGCGTTCGGCGTGGATTCGCTTGCCGGCGTAAACGGAGTCAGCTGCCGCGTGTTCGCGCTCGTCAGTTGCTCAGCATGGCGCAGCCAGGCCCAGCCGAGTCCAACTGCAACCAGAACCAAAGCAGCGACCAGCAGCACGCGCTTGAGCGATCGTCTTTCATCCGGAAACGAGAGCACCGGCATGGGTATGGGGGCGGGTGCAGTTTCGGGTTTCGCGGCGGGCGATTCAGTCGCAACTTCGGGAACATCCGCGACCAGCGGCGCCCGCTTCAAATCGAGTTTGTTATCGCGAACTTCGCACACGGTCTCGCGCGGAGTATCGGTAACAGGAACCGCCGGAACCGGAACTTCGATGACGAGGGCACTCGGTGCAGGAACTTTGTGAACCGGTTCAGCAATGTTCGAAGTGCTGGTTGCGACTGGAATCGGCGTTTGAACTTCAACCGGCGGCAACCGCACTTCCGGCGGTTTCGCAACTTGCACTTCCGGCGGCTTGGGCAAAATCTGTTCGGCCAACTGCGCCAGCCGGTCTTCTTCTTCCGGATGGATCGCCGCGAGGATCAATTCGCCGAGAAGATTCAGGCTCTTTACGTCACTCTCGTTAAAGCCGTGGGTTTCCGACGAAAATGCCTCAATAAGCCCGATTACCCGCGCTCTTGCCATAAGGGGAACGGCAACCATGGAGCGCGTGCCCAAAGCCCGGCAAGCTTGCGCATTCACCCGCGAATCAGTCTCGGAATCGTCACAGCGGACGGTCTGCCCGTTTCGCAGGCAGGCGCCGGAAAATCCGGAGTTCGGATCCAACCGAACGCCAGGATCAGGAGCAATTTTGCCGATGGACGCGCGGCAAACGATGGCATTTTCCCTGGCCAGTGCGACCGCAACCCCGTCCGCCCCCGTGATCGCCATGGCACGCGCGGCCACCAGGCGCAGCACATCATCGAGGCCAAAGAATTCATCAGCAGCAAGTTCCAGGGTTACGCCCGACCGATTCAATCGCCGTCGCTGCACCGCCTGTTCATGGATGCAGGCAAACGCCAGCAGCACCTGTAGGGCATCTTGTCCTTCTTGGGAAGGGGCTTGAGCGGAGGTCTGGGCGGGAGATTGCGTAACCGGCGGTGAAAGCAACTGCGGCGGGCCCCATCCGGCCCCGGCATTCTTGGGGGTTGCGCTCATGAGTAAATCGAAACCGCACCTCGTTACCGCCACGATTCCTGGTCGCGTCAGCTGGAGTCGGTCCCAGTTGCTGCTGGACGGGCTGGAGATATCTATTACGTAAGTTACAGCGGTTCGGCGGCAATCGCAATATCTCAGTGAGAACAAGTACCTCTTTTGGTGTCGTTCTTTGGTAACCCTTCCACAGCCTCCGCTGCTACAATAAGGGCGTCTCAGGTTCCGAATGGAGCAGGAAAAGAAGTCGCGTTGGAAGGTCCCGCTGGGCTTAATGGCAACTGGGGTGGCAGGGGCTGCGGTGTTGGTTTTTCGAGGTTGTTGGCACCGCAAGATGAGCTGGCCGGTGCGCTATCAGGAACACTCCTACCAGGTTTGCCTCGGCTGCGGAATCAAGCGCCTGTTCGATGAGAAAGCGTTCTGCGCTTACGGGCCATATAGCTACGACCTTAGCCGCCTGGTCTCCTGGGATTCGCAAAGACGGGCGAAGGTGTCCGCGACAGAATCGGTGCAGCGCCCCGCCTAAGAATCGTCCGGTCGATCAGCAGAATGCAACTCAGGTCGGACATACCGCCGGTTCGTGTTCTCGGCGAACCCAGTCTCCAGTGCTCCCGAGACTTCCACGCCGTCGCACTGAAGGCAAATCCGACCGGATATGCTTCAGTCCTGCCGCTCTGATTGCAGCACTGCTTGAGGCATACCGGCCATCGGAATGCGCGATGGCTCAATCCAAGATGCAAGCTGCCGGCGCAGTCGTAACCACTTACCGGAATCACGAAGTGCAAAAATCGCGAACATGGCAAACGTCGTACTCCACCCGCCAATGATCGTTTTCACCACGAAAGACATAACCCACTCCTTCTTTCACGTACTTCCTTCCAGGCTTTCTAACTGGATAAGCGCAAAAGGCGAGCAAATCGGCTCACTTTGCTGCAAGAAGAAAATCCCTTGTTCTTACGGATAGTGCCGTGCGGAAGGGAAACGTTACAGAGGAGTGGGAATGAGATGAAAGCGGCGAGCCCCCGCCGCCTTCCATCTCAAGATGACTTCGGTGATCTCGCCGAGGTCTATTCAGCGGTGTCTAACTGTGCAGTATGGGGCTGCGCAGGGCTACTGTTCTGGCGGGCGCATTGATAATTCTTCCGATCGCAGCGTTGACGGCATATCGCTACTGGCTACAGACTCGAATACCGATACCGCTCAGGTCGCAAGTAAGCCTGAACCCGGGACATATCAAAACGCAACAGTTCCCTATCAATTTGAGGGGGCGTTACTTCATCGAGATAACAATCGACTACCCCTTCACCTATATGCATCCCGAATGCCCGATGAATGGGGACCACTCCGTACTCCAAACTCACACGAAGCTATTTCGTGGTGGAGTACTGGTAGGTGAGCCCGACGGTGAATTTGTCGCGGAACGGTCCGGCCTGTATTCGCTTGATATCGAAGTTCAACCGGGCGCGAGTTGTCTAAATGCAGCGCACCCGATGCTCAAAGTAGTCAACGCCGACTTTGACGATTACGCAAATTTCTATAAGACGGTTGTTTGGATAGCCTGGATTCCGGTTGTCGCTGGCCTCGGGCTTTTTTGGGTGCAAGGTTCTGCGGCTATTGGCGTCGGACGAACGAAAACCCCAGTCCCCGTGATGGAAAGCGCCTTCGGAACGTCGCCGCTCGCTCTCCCCATTCCCAAGCCTTTATCTGCTCTGCCTCACTTCGGGTTCTACTGCGGCACTGTTCTCGCCTTTGTAGTCTTCGCAATGATGATACTCAGGATACCGATGATCCCAAAGGGAGTTCGGGTCTCCCTGATACGGCCCGCAGTAACGCTCCCACCTTCCGGATTTACAGCGATTGTCGTTCGCGTGACCGACTTGGGCCCGTGGACGCCCGCCGGTGTTTCGATAAACGGGAAGGAAGTGGGGTGGGGCAGACTGTCAGGAGCCTTGAAGGATGAACTGAAAACTCAACCCAATTGGGTCGTTTATGTGGACGCCGACCCGAACGTACCCTGGCAAAGCGCCGTAAACGCGATGGACGTCGCGAAGGGGTTGCACGCCAAAGTTATTCTGCTTACGCCTGAAACTCGGCAGCAGCTCGGCGCAAATTAGCTCGCGACGCTCGATGGCGCCGAAACCGCTTCTTTATGCGCGTGACTCGCCGCTTCCGCCCGCGCCAGATCCAAATCCCGCTGCAGCAAATCGAGCACGTTGCTGGGAAGTTCGTCCGCCCATTCATCCTGCTCGGCGTCGCTCCAATTTCCATTCAGGCGAATGGCCTCGTCGAGGTCCTCGGGAAAGGCCTGCCGGTAGCCGCCCTCACGAAGGAGGGTCTCGCCAATCTTGCGCCCGGTAGCAGCGTCATAGATTCGTCTTGCAGCCAAGCCATTCGAATTCACGTAGCTCAGGAAAACCTCGCCGCTGTCGCCATATTCGTGCCGGTAATACCAGGCATGGCTGGCATCGATCTTCGGGTGCGCTCGGCGGCGTGTTGCCTTTTCCGTCTTCTGTTCCGCCGGCGCTTCCTTCGAAGGATCGAAATAAAGCACCCGCTGGCACGAGTCGCAATAAATCAGCTTGCCTCCGCGTACCTCATTGTAAGTTTGCGGACGCAGCACGACCGAGCAGCCGGTGCATTTCTGGTCGAGGACTTCGGCGATGCCGGTCCCGCGAAACTTTGAAACACGATCGTAGTGCCGCAGCAGATCAGGATCGACCGCGGCGCGTGCCATGTCGCGCCTTCCGGTCCACGCGACCAGTTCCTTTTGGTCTTGTGCGGTGCGGTCGCGGGCGATCTCTTTTTCCTTTTCGATCTCCGCCGTCTCGGCCTTCAGTTCAGCTTCGGCGGCTTTCACTTCCTTCTCGCGCGCGTCGGCGTTCAGCATCAGCTCGAGAATTTTGTCCTCGTTCGAGCTGATTTCCTGTTCGGAGAACTGGATTTCGTGCAGCAGCGCCTTGTACTGGTCGTTGGTCTTAACGTCGAGCGACTGGTCGCGATACTTGGAGATTTTGCCCCGCAGGTCGGCGATTGCAGTTTCGTGCTTGCGCCGAGCCGCTTCATCGCCTTTCGCCGCCGCTCGGGCTTTTTCAAGCGCCGCTTTCGTTCCTGCCAGTTTTTCTTCGATTGCGGCCACGCGCTTGGGAAGTTCGGCGATTTCGGCCTTCAGCCGCTGGATTTCGCGGTCGGTGTGCTGCAGGGTGATTAAATGCTCAATCTCAGGGGACATCGGCGGTGTCTGACCAATTTTAGCACGCTGCTTAAACCAAAAGCCTTTAACCGCAGAGATCGCGGAGATTCCCCAGAGTGCGCCGAGAATAGCAACCCGGTTTTGCCATTAGGAATTTTCCGCGATCTCAGCCAAGTCTCGGCGTACTCTGCGGTTAAAAGCTTTTTGGGTGAAGGGTCCGTACAGAACGCACGACGCACGACCGATTTACAATTCACCCGATGACCCGATCACCCGATAACCCGATCCGAACCTCGATCGGCGACTTCGAACTTACCGCTCTCTCCGACGGAACTTACTACCTCGATGGCGGCGCATTCTTCGGCATTGTTCCCAAAGTGCTGTGGTCGAAGCGCATGCCGAGTGACGAACTGAACCGAGTGCCGACAGGGCTGAATTCGGTCTTGATTCGGGGCGGAAAGAAAACGGTTCTGATCGAGACGGGGGTGGGCAATAAGCTGCCGGAAAAGATGGTCCAGATTTACGGCCAGCCGGCCAAGCTGCTCGACCAACTACGCGCAGCCGGAGTCTCTCCCGACGATGTTGACATCGTCATCAACTCTCACCTGCATTTCGATCATTGCGGATGGAACACCGTGCGCGAAGCTGGAAAGATTAAGCCGACTTTTCCGAAAGCGAAATATTTCGCGCAGGAAGGCGAATGGAAGCACGCGCACCAGGGCCAGCGCGACACCGTCAGCTATCTGCACGAAAATTACGATCCGCTGGTCGAGAGCGGCCAGATGCAACTGTTGAAAGGCAACCAGGAAATTTTGCCAGGAATTTCGGTCGAAGTCTTCGGCGGCCACACGCGCGACATGCAGGCCATCATCATCCGTAGCGGAGGCAAGACCGCCTGCTACATCTCCGATTTGATTCCGACCAGCGCGCATGTGGAAGTGAACTGGGTCATGGGATTTGATCTCTATCCGCTGGAGACCATCGAAAGCCGCAAACGCTACTATTCGCGCGCTATTCCGGAAAACTGGCTCACCATGTTTACGCATGATCCAAGTGTTCCGTGGAGTTATCTGGGCAAAGACGAGCGTGGCAAGGTCATGGCCAAAGAACCTGTCGCTTTGGCAGGATAGCGCAGGTTCGAACAACTTCAGACGAAAGCCTTTGTCCCGAACGTTTAAGCTTTGAAGTCCAACCGCCTACGTGTGCCGAAAATGTGCGGAACTCGGCTCGAACAGAGCGAAGGCGAATTCTCGACCCAACCCCGGGCGAGTGGGGCAACCAAGCAGCAACCCTGATTCATCTTAATCGCGAATTCTTATAGGGGTGGTTCGCACCGCATGCCGTGGCCAAAACTCTTCCTAATCTCTCTTTTTAGTTTGGGAATTCTGTTTTTAACCGGCTGCGCTGGTCTGGTGCCCAATTCGCAGACTGAATTCCAGCTGAACGTTACTCCGCCTGCCTCGGGTGCAGGAACAATCACGAGCAGTCCCGCTGGCATTAATTGCCCAACCACTTGCAGTGCTGCATTCGCCGGTGGTACCCAGGTCACACTCACGGCAGCCGCCGGGAGTGGTTACTTCTTCACCGGCTGGCAGGGCAGCGGATGCAGTGGCACAAGCGCTTGCATGGTCACAATTACCGCCGCAACCAATGTCAGTGCAATGTTTACCGCCGGTTATGGAGTGGCGGTTCAGTTCGCAGGCGCTGGTACGGGGACGGTCACCAGCAGCCCGAAGGGAATTAATTGCCCGACCACCTGCAACGCGGCCTTCCCGCAGAACACGCAAGTCACTTTAACTGAAACGCCAGGAAATACTTTCACCTTTGCCGGCTGGTCGGGAGCCTGCACATCGGCAGACAGCACTTGCAGTATCACGTTAAATTCGTCTGCAAGCTCTACCAACACTGTCACCGCCACTTTTGGCGGCAGCTTACAGAGCTTTAATCACGTTGTCGTTTTCTTGCAGGAGAACCGCTCCTTCGACAGCTATTTCGGCGCGTTGCGCGCTTATTGGGCTCAGAACGGCTTTCCAGACCAATCCTTCGACGGTTTGCCGCAATTCAATCCCACTACGGGTGCGCCGCCATTGCAAGGCCCAGCTCCTTCAGTCACCGGCTGCGATCCCACGAAGCCTTTTCCCACTTACGTATACTGCAATGCCGACCCCAGTAATCCGATCACCTCTTATCATTCTGCGTCGGTTTGCCAGGAGGAGTTAAGCCCGTTTTGGAATGAAAGCCACCATGATTACAACTACGCAGACCCTGAAGGAAATAGCGGTGACCCCCTTGATGGATTTGTGATCTCAGGCGCCGACGATGCCCGTCAGTACAACGACCCTGGTCCCTCGAATGACGTAAACGGTCTCCGCACCATGGGCTATTTCGACTGGACGGACCTGAATTACTACTACTTCATGGCCTCGAACTTCGCCACTTCGGATCGCTGGTTTTCTCCGGTGATGGACCGCACGCAGATTAATCGCATGTATCTTTTGGCGGCAACTTCCGCCGGGCATGTATATCCATTATCCGGGTCTGACCGTCAACTCAGCGCGACCACCATTTTCGAAGAATTACAAAACGCGGGAATCAGCTGGAAAATTTATGTAGATCCTCAATATTCAACTTGCGCGGGTAATCCAACCGGAGCGTGTCTCGAAAGCATCAGCTACATCAACCAGTTCGTTTACGGAAACCAAATCAAGAATAGTCCAACGTTGTCGCAGAACGTAGTTCCGATTTCGCAATATACGACCGACCTGCAGAACGGAACTCTGCCCCAGGTCGCCTGGATCGAACCCCCATCTCCGGCAGGATTGGATGAACATCCGACAGACGTCAACTCCCAGGGCGGGGTCAACATTCAACACGGAGCGAAATTTGCTTCCGGTCTTATCAATGGCCTGATGACCAGCTCGAGTTGGAAGGATTCGGTTCTGATTTTTAGCTATGACGAATTTGGCGGATTCTACGACCACGTTCCCCCCCAGCCGATGCCAAGCCCCGACGGCATTCCTCCCTCGGGATTGCAACCGGGAGACGCATGTGATTCCGCAACCGGACCTCTGTGCGATTTCACCTGGACCGGATACCGCGTGCCGCTGATCGTGATCTCGCCCTTCACCAAGAAGAATTTCGTCTCCCACACCGTGCGCGACTATACTGCGATTCTCAAATTCATTGAGACCCGCTTTGGCTTGCCGGCGCTCACCAACCGGGATGCCGCCCAAGCCGATATGAGTGAATTTTTTGATTATGTGAATGAACCATGGGCTACCCCTCCTTCCCCACCCGCTCAGGTGACAACCGGGGTGTGTAGTTTGGCTGCACCAACGCCGTGAGCACGCGCTCATCGAAGATCGTCATTACGCGCGGTCCGTATTTCATGGTTGAAGCCGTTTTACAATGAGACAACCATGCGCGTGAAAATCCCGCGATTCTTTGTACTTTCTTTTCTTCTCTTCTTTGCTTCTTCCTCATTTGCCGCCGTTCGCCACTATTACATCGCGGCGGAAGATGTCTTCTGGAGCTACGCGCCAAGCGGGCACAATTTGCTGAACGGAAATCCTATTCCACAGCCGTGGGCGGTCGAGCTCGGTTGGACCAAGACTCGCTACATCGAATACACCGACGACACTTTCACGGTTAAAAAGCCGCAGCCCGAGTGGCTGGGAATTCTGGGGCCAATCATTCGCGCCGAAGTCGGCGACGAGATCGTGGTCGATTTCTTGAACCGCGGCAAATCCGACCACAGCATGCACCCACATGGGTTGCGCTACGACAAGGACAACGAGGGATCTCTTTACCTGCCGCTGGCGAAAGGAGCCTTTGTTCCTCCGGGCGGACGATATACCTATCATTGGTTCGCCACCGCGGCGAGTGGACCGCAGCCCGGCGGCCTGAGCTCAAGAGTCTGGTGGTATCACTCGCATGTGGATCCGGCAATCGAAATCAATGCCGGATTGCTCGGCCCCATCATCATCACCGCGAAAGGCAAGGCCAAGCCTGATGGCTCGCCCAAGGATGTAGACCGCGAATTCGTCACCTGCTTCATGATTTTCGACCAGATGGGCGGTAGACCGGATGGTCTGTTTTATTCCATCAACGGCTACATCTTCGCGAACCTACCCGGCCTGATGATGAAGCAGGGCGACAAGGTGCGCTGGTACCTGCTGGGCATGGGTAATGAAATCGATTTGCACACGCCTCACTGGCACGGCGAAACCGTAACCGATGGCAAGGCCACGACTGACGTAGTCGAACTGCTTCCCGGCAGCATGAAAACTGTCGACATGACCGCCGATAATCCCGGCTCCTGGATGTTTCATTGCCACGTAGAAGATCACATGGAGGGCGGCATGACGGCGGTTTATACGATTTATTCTCCGCCCACTCGTGCCTGTCCGGTCGCCTTCACTGCAGGTGAATTCTGGGAGCATCCGGAGAATTTTTCGCTCAC
Organism: Terriglobales bacterium; assembly: GCA_035517535.1. GTDB lineage: Bacteria > Acidobacteriota > Terriglobia > Terriglobales > Acidobacteriaceae > Gp1-AA145. The sequence continues at coordinate 2,386 of DATIYR010000078.1, read as the reverse complement.
CGTCAAAAACACCAGCAGCAAGGCAATTACAAACGTCGGTATTCTTCCGGAGATGTTCCTGGCGCCTCAGGATCTGCGGCGGCCGTATAACTTCCAGTGGTCATTGAGCAAGCCTCTTCCCCCCGGCGAACAAGAGACTCTTCAAAGGCCCGGCGCCCGCGCTTCGAGCGCGCAGTCGGTGCTCGGGTGGGTCTTTTTCCCGTACTTGGTTACATATGCCGACGGCAGCACGTGGCGCGCTCAAAACGAAGGAGAATGTTTCCATGTGTTTTGGCGCGATAAAAACCACCCCGAGATGCCTGCACTGCCGCCGCGGCAAATCGAAGTGAATGGAGATTAGAGACGTGTCGTGACAACGCACAAAGTTTCGGCGTGCGACCTGGATTGGCACCTTGACACCCTGCGCTCGGACGGGCAAAAATAGAACGTCTGTTTTGATCCCGTGCAATTTGGGCTGTAGAAAAAGGAAGGCAGGATGTCAACCCACGGATTACTTGCGACTGAGTCGCAATTAGGTCGTTCCCGGGATACCCGCGCAGTTACCCGTCCCCTGCTGCTCAAAGAGCTGATGAACCGTGGTGTGCGCCTGACGGCACAGCGGCAAATTCTGGTCCAGATTATTCAGGACTCTCCCAAGCACCTCGACGCGGCGACGCTTTTGAAGGTGGCCAGGCGGAAAGATCCCGGCATCAATCGCGCTACGGTTTATCGCACGGTCGGCCTGTTAAAACAACTCGGATTAATCGACGAACTCGACTTAATGCATCTCGAGGGCGAAAAGCATTATTACGAGGCCAAGACGAACCGCGACCACTGCCACATCGCTTGCTTTCGTTGTGGCGCAATCATGGAGTACACCAGTGCTTCTTTTGAAAATCTCCGCGAGGAGATCGCGAAGGAAAGCGGATTTGCCATTCGTGTGTTGCGGCTCGAAGTGGGTGGACTCTGTCCGAAGTGCCGCGCCACTTAAATCGGGAAACAGATTTTTTTGCCTTATAGTTGCGACACGGTCGCAACTAAAGAACACCATGAACACTAGTAAGTGACGAAAAAACGCCGGTCCCGCGACGAATCCTTTTGGCGAAGGGCCGCAGGACCGGAAATCAACAACCCAGAGGGCTGCCGACCATACTCATTATATGGGAATCAGCCACAACCACCTTAAGGAGAAAAGAAATGGTTGAAGCTGTGTTGCATGGCCGTTCCCATTCGCGCCGTATTAACTCGAATTCTCTTTCATATCGACCACTCTGCCTGCGAAAGATCATGCGCTCGATGGAGTGCAAACCCTTCTCGCGGCCGCTGCTCATGTTCGTTATGTTTTTCTTCTCGCTTCTAGCGTCGGCGGGCATTGGCGGCAGCATCTCGGGCACAGTAAAGGACCAGACCGGTGCTGTGGTGTCCAAAGCTAAGGTGCTTGTCACCAATACTGAAACCGGACTCCGTCGATCGACTTTTTCCGATGACAAAGGTTTTTATTCCTTTCCTGGTTTGCCGGTCGGTCATTACGACCTTCAGATCGAAAGCACACTGTTTAAGCCATACCGCCGCGTAGGAATTGCTCTGGACGTAAATAGTGAGCTCACGGTCGATGCCGCCCTGGTGATTGGGAAGAGATCCGACGTGGTGACGGTGCGTGAAAATCAAGTCAACGTTGAGACCACGAACACGCAAAATGGGGAAGTCATATCCGGCAAACAAATCACCACTGTGCCCCTCGATGGCCGCAGCTTCACCGATTTGCTTCCACTCCAACCGGGCGTTGTTCCCGTCACTTCGATCACCGGCGATACCGTTCAGGACGTCGGCGCCAGCGTGCTTTCCCCTTCGGGAGATCTGAATCCGGGCACGATTTCGATCAATGGCCAGCGCGAATTTGCCAATAGTTTCCTCGTGAACGGAAGTGACGTCGAAGAAGACGTCAACATGGGGACCGCGATTGTTCCCAATATCGACTCCATCGCCGAATTCCGCATTCTTACCGATAATTTCGACGCTGAGTACGGCGAATTCAGCGGTGGTCAAATCAATGTGATCACCAAGGCCGGAACCAATTCGTTTCACGGCGACCTTTTTGATTTCTTCCGCAACACCGATCTCGACGCTCGCAACTATTTTTCTCCAACGCGCGGCACATTTAATCAGAATCAATTCGGGGGAACCTTCGGTGGTCCGATCCGAAAAGACCGGATCTTCTTTTTCGGCGATTATCAGGGCACGCGTTCTTCGCAAGGAGTCGATTCAGGGCAGATTCCCGTTCCCTCGTTGCAAGACAGATCCGGCAATTTTTTAGATCTGGCAAATTCGTTTGTCACACAAGATGCAAACGGAAATGTCGTCCCAACCACGGTAAGCGGACCCTATTGGGCCAACCTGCTTTCGCAAA
>DATIYR010000077.1:0-12188 GCA_035517535.1 Terriglobales bacterium | reverse complement strand
TCTTCCGCCTCCTGCATTCCCTTTGATCAGGCGCGCGACCATCTCGGCGAGACCGAATGCGTCACGGGAAAAGTGATTCGCGTCAAAGAAGGCAATCGCGGCGTGCGCTATCTCGACTTCTGCGAGGATTACCGGCTCTGCACATTCACTGTTGTCGTTTTTCCTTATGATCTGAAGAAAATCGGCGATGTGCGAATGCTCGCAGGAAAGATGATTGAGATACGCGGCGAAGTCAAAGAATACGACGACCGCGCAGAAATGATTCTGCAGAACTCAAAACAGCTTGGCGGCGAAGTCATGCACCTTCCGCCTTTGCCGAAGAATTTCGATGTTGAAGAGCGCGGGCATTTCAGCGCCGGATCATCGCGCCCGCCATCCAAGCGCTCGACGTACAAGAAGAAAGGCACGCCCACTCTGCCCGCCGAATTTCCGGATGATCCGGAATCGGACTAGACAAGCTTCCGCTCAGACCAAACCCTTCTTCAGCTCTTCAAGTGGGTAAAAAGTCCCCCGCCATTCCACGCCGCGGTGGCGCAAGGCGAAGATCATAGATCGCAACACGATATAAATGAACAACACTGTGCCGATCGGATGGACGAAGAAGTACCAGGGACGGACATCCGAAAAGAAAGACATGCCGCAATAGAAAAAGAAAATGCAGGCGAGTGAGACCGCATAGGGCAGCCGCGCCCAGCCGTGCGCCCAGAAAACTCCGGCGAATGGCAGCAAATTAAAAAACACTGCCAACATGCAGAAGCCGATCGCACGCCATGACTGAAATGACAGCACGGCGAAAAAATTCTTGGTCAGATTGCGGACCACACCAAAAGCGCCCTGCGCCCAATGAATTTCGAGGAGGTCTCCGCCGAGCACGTTGCGCTGGCGGAAGCGCGCGTTCTTGATCAGTTTCCCGAGTTTCATGTCATCCACAACTTCAAAGCGCAGGGCTTCGTGTGTGCCAATCGCTTCGTATACGCTCCGGCGAACCAGGTTGAATGCGCCGACCCCCATGTGGTCTTTCGCTTTGGGATCGGCGACCTTCCAGGGACGATGGCCGAAGACAAACATCAGCTGAAAAAACGCCAGCATCATTTTTTCGCCGGCGTGCTTCATGAGCATGCGCGGGAAAACAACCAGATGATCGGCCCGCTCAGCTTCGGCGTAGGCGATGGCGCGGCGCAGGCTATCCGGGCGAAACATCACGTCCGCGTCCGTAAAGAGCAGCCAATCGCCAGTGGCTTGCTTTGCCGCGGTCCACATGGCATGAGCTTTGCCCATCCAGTTGGGAGGAAGGTCGTGCACATGGATGACCTGCAACGGGCGTGGACGCCCGTTGCCACACGATCCTCCTGCAGACGCGAGTTCGTCCATGATCTTGCCGGTGGCATCGGTCGAGCGATCATCAACGGCAATGACTTCATAATTTGGGTAATCGAGTTCGAGAAGCTGGGTGAGTGACTGAGCGATGGATTTTTCCTCGTTGCGGGCGGGAACAATGATGCTGAGGCGCGGACTCCCGTTAGCAGGATTACAGTCCCACTCGGGAAGAGAAATATTCACCAGGGTGCGAATACCTCGCGAGGCGTCGATTACGCGCGAAAGCCAGATAAGAGCCGCAAGTGTGCCTACAATCCAATGGAAGTAAATCATCCAGCGTGGGCCTGCGCTGGCTTACTGTTATCAACGGCAACCGGCGGCGCGAAGCGCATTCCGTAAAAAAGAATGGCGGCGGAAATGACCATAGCGATCACCGGCAGAACAAAGGAGATTTGCAGCGAATAGCGGTCGGCGACCCAGCCCATCATGGTCGGCGATGGAACGTCGCCAAGAAAGTGATAGGTAAAAATCCCGACGGCAATGGCGGTCGCGCGAATGTGTGGACCGACGGAATTTACGATGGCCGCATTCAATGGCGAAGTGTTGAGCAGCAGCAGGAAGGCGGCGATGGCGATGAACGGCAGCATCAACGGGCCGGGTTTGAACAAGGCGACGATCATGAAGGGCACACCCAAAGCCATGCTTGCGGCCGAAACAAAGTAATACGAGCTCTTCATCTTCGGCAGCAAATAGTCTCCAAGCCAGCCGCCGGCAAGTGATGCGAGAATGCCATCGACAACGACAATCAGACCGAAAACGTAATTCGCAGATTCGAGCGTGTACCCGCGCGCTCGGGAAAGAAACGTTGGCATCCAGACCTGGATTCCGCCAAGCGCGTAGGTCATCGCGGCCATGCCGAGGGTCGCAGTCCAAAACGCCGGGTTGCGGAATAACCCAATCAGCGTGCCCCGTTCGCGCGTCTCAGCAACGGTATCGTAAAGCCCGCGCTCCGGTTGCGGTACGAAAATCAAAGCTAAGGCGAGCAGGAATCCGGGAGCAGCGGCAATATAAAACGGAAACCGCCAGCCGTGAGTTGCGCCGAGTTTGCCACCCAAAATATATCCGGCGGCCGTTCCAACCGGAATCGCCAGATAAAAAATTCCGAAGATGCGCCCGCGTTCGCGTTCTGGAAAAAGATCGGCCACGAATGTCGGCGCGATCGTCACAAACGTTGCTTCGCCGATTCCCACCAGCGTATGCCGAACCAGCAACTCCCAGTACGTGTGCGTAATTGCAGTGAGCAGAGTTAAACCGCTCCAAAAAAATGCTCCAAGAATAATGATCAACTTCCGTGAATATCGGTCAGCCAACGGACCGGTGAATGGCGCAGCCACCATGTAGAAGCCGAGAAACGCGCTGGTGAGATATCCGACCTGTACATTCGTGAGATGAAATTCGCCTTGCACCAGCGGCTGCACCGCGAACAGAACCGACCGGTCAATGTAATTCAGCAGATTCAGCGCGGTCAGCAGGATCAGCGCCGTCCAGGGATAGAGCTTCTTCTGTGCCACGGGAGAGAGGAATATACCACGCGCTAAGCGAACGGATAATTAATCACCGGCATTCGCTTTCGGCCGTGGCCAGCGCGCAACAACCACGGTTGAAATTCCGCCGCGCGGCCGAAAATCGCCCTTCACCTCAGCCCATACCGGTCGCGCCCAGCGAACCACATCTTCCAGGACCTGATTGACGATGTTTTCCTGGAAGATTCCCAGATTGCGGTAAGACTGCAAGTACTCCTTGAACGATTTCAATTCCAGGCAGTGCTGATCGGGCATGTAGCGGACCGTGATCACGCCGAAATCGGGCAGCCCGGTTTTCGGGCACACGGAAGTAAACTCCGGATCATCAATGACGATTTCGTAGCCGGGAAACTGATTTGGCCAGGTCTCGATTTCTGGAAATTTCGCGTCGAGTCCGGCTTTAGCGTGTTCCGGCGTGTAACGCGGAGTTTTCGGCATGAAAATTCATTAAATCATAGGTCAAACGCAAAAAGCGGATCCCAATTTTCTTGGACACTTTCCGAAACTCGAGGCATCTATACGGTTAAGTGGCGTCGATTCGGGCCGATGCAGGCAAGTGTTACAGTACTCTCAGATCAACTAAATGGCTCAGAATGGCCGAAATGCGGGCTTTTTCGCCCGGCGAAGGTGGATTGTGTGGGCTGCAGGGATTGCCGTTGCGGTGGTCTTGCTGGCCTCGTTTGCTTCGCGCGATGACGCGGTCCCAATTCTCACAGCGACGGTTACGCGCGGCACCATTCGCAGCGTGATCTCAACTAATGGCAAAGTTGAGCCGATCAATAATTTTGAAGCGCATGCGCCCATCGGTACCACGGTCAAGAAAATTTTTGCGAAAGAAGGCGATCACGTGCGCAAAGGGCAATTGCTGGTCGAATTGGATGCAGCCAACGCACGCAGCCAAGCGTCGCAGGCCCTGGCACAGATTCGGTCTTCGGAAGCTGATATGAATGCGATTCACAGTGGCGGCACGCAGGAAGAGGTGCTCACCATCCATGCACAGCTGGTGAAGGCCAAAGCGGACCGTGACGCTGCGCAGAGAAATCGTGATGCGCTGCAAAAGCTAGAGCAGAGCGGCGCGGCATCTGCGGGGGAAGTTCGCGCGGCGCAGACACAGCTGGCGAGCGCAGAGGCCCAGGTGAAATTGCTGGAGTCGAAAGAGAGCGAACGTTACTCGCAGCCGGAGATTTCGAGTGCGCAGGCGCGAGAGTCAGAAGCGCAAAGCGCATATTCAGCGGCAGAAGATGTTCTGAATCAGCTTGTGATTCGCGCTCCTTTTGATGGCGAGGTTTATTCCTTACCGGTACGCCAAGGAACATACGTGAATGCCGGCGACTTGATTCTCCAGGAGGCGGACCTGTCAAAAGTGTTAGTGCGGGCGTACGTAGATGAGCCTGACGTGGCACGGTTGACGCCGCACCAGAAGATTGAAGTTACATGGGATGCAATTCCGGGAAGAATCTGGACGGGCACTGTGAATACGATTCCCGCGTCCGTGAAAATGCATGGTACGCGGAATGTAGGCGAGACGACCTGCGTGGTCGCGAATGAAGATTTCAAGCTCCTGCCGAATATCAATGTTGGTGTCACGATCGTGACCCGGCAGGACGATGGCGTTCTTATGGTTCCTCGTGAGGCGCTGCGGCTGGATGACGGCCAGCCCTATGTTTTCGTGGTTGCGAGCAACCAACTTGAGCACCGTAACGTTGAGACTTCGATTTCCAATTTGACTGAGGCTGAAGTCACCGGCGTGGCCGAGGGCGCCAAGGTTGCGGTGAGCGCCGTCAATTCCAAACCTCTAACCAATCATCTTCCCGTGAAAGTGGTGCAATAAAATGCGTTTTCTGCTGTCGATCTTCGTTCTCGCTTTTTTCGGTGTTTCAGTCGCGATTGCTGGAGCTGATGAAACCGCGCCTTCGCTCATTGCCAACGGGCAGGTTGATGAAGCCATTGCCGAGTTGCAGGGCCAAATCAATGTGACCCCGAACGACGCGCGGGCACACAATCTTTTGTGCCGCGCCTATTTCAGCCTGTCCGAGTGGGACAACGGAATTTCCGAGTGCGAGAAGGCGGTGAATCTGGCGCCGCAAAACAGCCAGTATCATCTGTGGCTGGGTCGGGTTTACGGCGAAAAGGCCGATGGATCCGGCTTTATGAAAGCCGCCATTCTCGCACGCAAGGTGAAGAACCAGTTCGAAACCGCAGTGCAGTTAAATCCCCGGAACATAGATGCACGCACCGATCTGGCAGAGTTCTATTTGGAAGCTCCGTCCGTGGTCGGCGGCGGACTCGATAAAGCCGTGCAGCAGGCAAATTCTCTGGCTGCCATCGATCCCGCGGCTGCCGACTGGGTAAAAGGAAGACTGGCTGAAAAGCAGGGCGATTTCGCAACCGCCGATCGCGAATACCGCGACGCCATTACCGCCAGCCACGGCAGCGCGAGTGCATGGCTGAATCTGGGAATTTTCTATAAGCACCGCTCCGATTTCGATCAGATGGATAAGGCGCTGCGGCACGTGCGCTCGGCCCCGCTCGATCGTCCCGATGCGCTCGTCGACGCGGCGGACATTCTCATTCACACCCAACGCAATTTGCCCGAAGCCGCGGAACTGTTACGCGCCTACATCAATTCCAACGACAAAGTCGAGCAAGCGCCGGTGTTCAGGGTGTACTACCTGCTCGGGATCGCGGACGAAAAACTCGGCGAGACCCGCAATGCGGCCAACGAGTATAAAACTGCGCTGGCCATGGCCAAGGAATTCCGCCCCGCTCAAGAGGCCCTCGAGCGCATAAGCCGTTAACTTAAATTCCCGGGTACTCAGGAAAGCACTCCCAGTAAAATCAATCTTTTATTCCACATCGAAGGTGGAACCATGAAAACTGCCTTAGGTCGGCTAAGGGTGTGTTTGCATGTATTGCCCTTTGTGTTTGCGGCCAGTCTCTCAATTTTCTCAACTGCCGAAACCATAACCCTCAAACGGGCCGTCCAGCTTGCCTTGGCGCACAGTCCAGCTTCGGCTCAAGCCGGCGCAGATGAGCAGAGGGCTTTCGCCTCCTATCGCGAGGCCCATGACCAATATTTGCCGCAGCTGACCGTCGGCTCCGGTCTCGGCGAGACCTGGGGCTACCCGTTGTCCCTGGAAGGATATGCCCCATCGATTGTCAACGTAACCGCGCAGTCGGCGTTGTTCAACCCGGCCTTGCGCGATTTCGTTCGGGCCGCGCACAGCGAGTATCAAGCTGTTAAGGAAGAGAACATCGATCGCAGAGATCAGATCACTGAACAAACCGTGCTCACCTATTTGCAGCTGGTGAAGTGGGAAAAAGAAATTAACCAGCTGCGGCGGCAATATGAAGATGCGCAGAACATGGAGGGAGTCGAAAAGCAACGAGTGCAGGCCGGCGTCGACAGCCAACAGATCGGCAAGGAGGCGGAACTCGTCGCCGCACGCGCGTATCTCCGCGTGACTCAGGCAGAGGGCGCTATGGATGTGCTGAAAGAGAATCTATCGCAGCTTACCGGCGTGCCGGTGAGCTCGGTTGAAACTGATCCGGATTCTGTGCCTGCGTTGCCCGAACTGCCGCCCGATCCGGATGAGGTTGCGAAGGCGGAACAATCAAGCCCGTCTGTCCTATTTGCGCAGGACCACGCAATTGCGCAAGTGTTTCGCGCCCGCGGTGAGCATCGATCGCTATGGCCAACTGCAGATTTCGCCAGCCAATACGCGGTACTGGCGAAATTCAATAACTGGCTCCAGTTCTTTCCCCGCGCCGGGCAGTTTCAGCGCAACAATGCCACACTCGGAGTCGTGATCCGCTTTCCTTTCCTTAATTCCTCACAACATGCTCACGCGCAGGCGGCCGATGCCGAGGCGATCACAGCGCAAAAGGCGGTTCAATCCACCAAAGACCAGGTCTCGCAACAAACCTTGCGGTTGCGCCGATCGGTCGAGCAGCTGCAGGCGGCGCAAAAAGTTTCCGAGCTGGAATATGAAATCGCTCAATCCAATGTTCAAGCCGTCGAAATAAAAATGAACTCAGGAACAGCTACAATCAATGAGGGCGCGCAGGCCCGTTCCGATTTGTCGGAAAAGTACAACTCCGTGCAGGACGCAAATTTCGATCTGTTGCGCGCCCGGGTTAACCTGATGCGGGCCACCGGCGAGCTGGAGTTGTGGATAGATCAAAGTAAGTAGATGGGCCGACGAACGGCCCATTTGCCCCGTTCGGTGCCTCGTACAGCCATTCACAGGGAACGGAATTGCAGCTTTTATGAGCCCAGCTTTAGGCTGGGAGCATCAAAATTCAGTCTCCAGTCTCCAACCCAGCACTCGCGTTGGTTGACGGCTTGGATACGTAAGTCGTGGCGCTAGAGCTCTGAATGTTAAGATAAAGAACTGATATCTATGCCTTTAAAGACACTGTTCCTTAACCCTCCCTCTTTTGAGAATTTTGATGGCGGGGCTGGTTCCCGCTGGCCGGCGACTCGCGAAATCGAGTCTTATTGGTATCCGGTGTGGCTCGCGTATCCCACCGGCATGCTGGAAGGCGCGCACTTGCTTGATGCGCCTCCGCACCACGTCTCCGCCGATCAGACCATCAACATCGCCAAGGAATATGAGTTCCTGGTCCTCTACACCAGCACGCCGGGATTTCCAGGCGATATCCAGCTGGCAGAGCGAATCAAGGACGCCAATCCCAAAATCAAGATCGCGTTTGTGGGTCCGCACGTCACTGTTCTCCCTGACCGGACTTTACGCGAAGGTCGCGCGATTGATTTTGTTGTTCGCAAAGAATTCGACTACGCGGTCAAGGAATTTGCCGAAGGTAAGGAACTGGATGAGATTCTGGGCGTTTCTTATCGGAAGAATGGCTCTGTGGCCCATACGCCCGACCGTCCGCAGCTTCAGGACCTCGATTCCTTGCCCCACGTGACTGACATTTATCATCGCGATTTGGACGTTCGCCGGTACAACGTTCCGTTTTTGCTTCACCCATACGTTTCGCTCTACACAACGCGCGGATGTCCGGCGCAGTGCACTTTCTGCCTGTGGCCACAGACCACCAGCGGCCACGCCTGGCGCAAGCGATCCACTGACGATGTCGCGCGTGAAATGGCCAAGGCCAAGGAATATTGGCCTTACGTGAAGGAATATTTCTTCGACGACGATACCTTCAACATTCAAAAGGCAAGGACGGTTGAGCTGTGCGCGAAGCTAAAGCCGCTGAACCTGACCTGGTCCTGCACGTCGCGCGTGACCACGGATTATGAAACGCTCAAAGCCATGCGGGAAGCAGGATGCCGCCTCTTGATCGTAGGTTATGAATCCGGCGATGCGCAAATTCTGAAAAATATCAAGAAAGGTGCGACTCTCGAGCGCGCCCGCCAGTTCACGAAAGATGCGCACAAGCTCGGCTTGGTCATCCACGGCGACTTCATCCTTGGTCTGCCGGGCGAAACTCGCGAGACCATTCAGAATACGACCGCCTTCGCCAAGGAGCTTGACGTCGAGACCATTCAGGTCTCGGTCGCGCACGCCTATCCGGGAACCGAACTCTATGACTTTGCCGTGAAGAACAACTTCATGGTGAAGGGCAGCATGGTCGATGAAGGCGGACACCAGCTCGCGCATATCGAATATCCCGGCCTGCCCGCAGATGAAATCCTGCAATCCGTCCATCGCTTCTACGATGAATACTACTTCCGCCCGAAGGCGGTGTTCCGCATCTTACGCAAGGCCGCATTCGATTCGGGAGAGCGCAAGCGGCTCTACAAAGAAGCACGAACGTTCCTGAAAGTGCGCTCCATGCGGAACAAGATGTTCAAAGATAAAGACAAAAATAAGGTGAATGGGAAACCTGAAACTCCCGCTCCTCAGCCGCAGGAACCTGTCCAGGTTTAGTGTCTTGTGACCTTTCGCAAGTATCTGGTATTGGCTGGGGTCAGCGTGTTCGCGCCCGTCGGCGATTCTCTGCTCTCTTACGGGATGAAGCAGATCGGGAACATCTCTCTTACGCATTTCTCTGAGCTTCTTCTTGCGATCACCAATCCCTGGGTGGCGCTCGGCATTCTCTTTTTGCTCGGCTTTTTTGCGTCGTACATGACGGCGCTCTCCTTCGCCGATTTGACTTACGTCCTCCCGGCGAGCTCCATGGGATACGTCCTGCTGGCTCTGATTGCCCGTTTCGCGCTGCATGAGAACATCAGCCTGCTGCGCTGGCTGGGAATTCTGCTGGTTTCAACCGGTGTCGGATTCGTGACCAGCGGACCGGAACTAACCCGCCGGCCACCCCGGCAGCGCAGAAATGACGGCGAAGTTGCGATGGAGCATTCGTGATCCGGCACGCGATCAGCGACCTCAATGGCTGGCTGGCAATCCTGGCTATCGTGCTTTCCTCGAGCGCCGGCGACGTGCTGCTCTCGCGCGGCATGAAACAGATCGGCGACCTGGGCACGTTACGCAGCAAACGTGGCTTGGTTTTTGTCTTTCTGTTAGTGTCTCGAAACCGTTACTTTCTTCTCGGCGTGGCCTGTATGGCGATCTCGTTCTACAGCCTGCTGTTCGGGCTTTCCTGGAACGACGTCAGCCTGGTGGGACCTGCGGCGGCTTCGCTCACGTTTGTTGCGAACGCGATTGCCGCGAAATTTTTTCTCCACGAGCGCGTGGATCGCCGGCGCTGGGCTGCAGCATTGTTTGTTGCTGCGGGCGTGGTCCTGATGGCATTCTGATACGCACCTCACTGCCCCGTGATCGTCGTCCAGAACCAGGCCAGTGACAGGACGATCAGAATGCCGCTGGTAGACCATGCGATCACATTAACCACAAACGAATTCTTGTACTCTCCCATCAGTTCTTTCTTGTTGATCAGGATCAACATGAAAATCAGCAAAAACGGGAGAAGCACTCCATTCACCACCTGCGAATAAAGGATGACCTTAAGAAGAGGAATTCTCGGCAGAAGTACTACGCCTGCGCCGAAAGCGATCAGCAGCGTGTACAACCAGTAGAAGCCCGGCGCTTCCGACCATTTCTTGTTCACTCCCGATTCCAGCCCCAAGCCTTCGCAGATGTTGTAGGCCGTCGCTAAGGGCAAAATTGCAGCCGAGAGAATTGCGGCATTTACCAACCCGACGGCAAAAAGCAGAAATGCCCACTGCCCGGCAAGAGGCTTCAGTGCCGCGGCGGCATCGGCAGCGTCGTTGATGTTGTGAATCCCTGATGCATACAACGTCGCGGCACATGCCAGCACGATGAAGAAAGCGACCACATCCGTAATAACGCAGCCAAGAATCACGTCCCAGCGGCTGAGCGCATACTGCTTCTTCCCAATTCCCTTCTCGACGATTGAAGCTTGCAAATAGAACTGCATCCATGGCGTGATCGTGGTCCCAATCAATCCTATGACCATCACCAGGTACTCGGATGTCTTGTTGATGGTTGGTACCACTGTGTCGTGGGCCGCGAGCTTCCAGTCCGGATGCGCAAACAATGCCGACACGACATACGTGAAATAGAGCAGAGAGAGGAGAATGAGAATCCTCTCCACGGGTTTATAGGAGTTCTTGACCACCATTACCCAAACGATGACAGCCGCGATCGGCACAGCAATGTACTTGCTGACCCCAAACAACCCCATGCCCGCGCCGACTCCGGCAAACTCGCTCATGATGTTGCCGAAGTCGGCCACGCCCAGGATGAGCATAGTGAAGACGGTTGCGCGCAGGCCAAATTCTTCGCGAATCAGATCGGATAAACCTTTTTCGGTAACTGCGCCCATGCGGGCCGCCATCTCCTGCACCACGATGAGAGCAATCGTGATCGGGATCAGCGTCCAAAGCAGCGCGTAGCCGAATTTCGCGCCTGCCTGAGAGTAGGTAAGGATTCCGCCGGGGTCGTTATCGACGTTAGCGGTGATGAATCCCGGCCCGAAAATGGCCAAGAAGGCAAGCAGACGAAAGCGCATTGAGCGCAGACCCATGCGACGGCGCGGCTTTTTGCGAGACGCGGACGTCGAGACGGGATTTTCCAGCTCTGTGCTCATTTTGCGGTCTTTGATTTACGGGATCGGGGTCGGGATCCGGTTCTTCCAATCTTTCAGGAACTGCACTTGCCATCTGCATGCAAATCAACTCAATCGAAAGACAGAATAAATGCAGGCACACGAATTTGAACAGGCCAAATTACCCGGTAACTATTAATTCTTGCTGAATAAATGTAGGCGGATTGGCGGTGAATGTGAGACTACAACCTGGCGCGCAGCAAACTACCCGCATCCAGATTTTCAATCTCTGTAATAGGAAGGTACCCCGGCTCTACGGGCTTGTTCCTGCAGATCGCTGAGTTCGGCTCTCGCCCGGTCGAGCCCCTCTTGTTTTTGCTGGAGCATCATCTTGTATTTCACATCGTCAGGCCAGATATGAAGCACCGCGACGCCTTCGGGAGCGTTTGTTTCGAGGTCGTATAACTCACGGGCTAGCCTATCGACCTCTTCTTCTTTCCCGGTGATTCGATCGTGCCAAGCTTCATACGCTTTCTTGCGCTCCTCCGGAGACTGGCCTACCTTGATTTGACCAGTCTGATCATCAGCCTGATCTCGGGCCTTTGCCATTACAGCTGGCGTTTGATTCGTGACCACGTCGTTGCAGGGCCTAATTCGATCCGTTGCGTCTGAGGTAGCGATCTGAATGTGGCCGGGACTCGCGGACGAGACGCTGTCATTATCGAAGGTTCTCACCGCAGGCTTTGCCGGGTCGCTCCTCTGCGCAGCTCGTGCGATATCCCCCAGTGGAATGGAGTCGGACTGCGCTGCCGCTAGTACACCGAGAAGTGTGAAAGCGATTAAGTTTGCCCCAAGCACGGCACGTCCCATGATGAGGCTATTGTAGTTTTGCTTGAGGAAACACTCCGGACACAAAAGACGATCGTCCGTATTGTCCGGTAGGACAGCGACTTTTGCCGTCAGTGCAGGTAATCGGATTAGCACGTTGGGTTTTACAGCTTCGCCCGCAGCAGGCTGATCACATCATCAGACGTAATGACGCCGGTGAGCACCCCGTTGTCGTCCAACACCGGAAGGATAACGAGATTGTATTTATCGAAAACTTCGGTTACTTCCCGCTCCTTGGCTCCGGCGTGAATTGAGATCAGTGGCTCGATGGTGAGCGATGAAAGTTTGTCTTCAGGCTTGGCGAGAATCAGCTTGGCAAGCGGAACGGCGCCGACCAGCTTCCACTGGTCATCAACAAGATAAATCGTGTGCACCGCTTCCACCGGACCTTCGTAGTTTCGT
>DATIYR010000076.1:0-21682 GCA_035517535.1 Terriglobales bacterium | reverse complement strand
TTCGTCATTACCTGACTGATGGGAATATCGAAGCGGGTTTCGAATCGGAGATCGCGATTGGTAAGAATCCCGACGAGTTTCTTATTTTTGGTGATCGGAACGCCTGAGATTTTGTACTTGCGCATAACTTCGAGCGCGTCGGAAACTTTGTCGTCCGGCGACATGGTGACCGGATCGACGATCATTCCGCTCTCTGAGCGCTTAACTTTGTCGACCTCTTCCGCCTGCTGCTCGATCGTCAGATTGCGATGAACAATGCCCAGCCCGCCCTGCTGGGCAAGAGCGATGGCCATGTGGGACTCGGTCACGGTATCCATGGCGGCGCTGATCAGCGGGATATTCAGGCGGATGTTGCGCGTGAGTTGCGTTTGCGTGTTGGCTTCAGCGGGAACAACGTCAGAACGCGCGGGAAGTAGCAGGACATCATCGAAGGTAAGGGCTTCGGGAACTGGAAAATGAATCATAAATTGTAGGTTGAACCTTTATTGTAGAGACGCATTCCCATCGAGGCAAATGCCATAAAACGCACTCGCATTTATAATTCGCCGCTGATTACCCGGATGAAGCCAGAGGATCCAGGCCGCCACTACGACGCGAAGTTTTATGGTGAGCTGACGAGCGCGCAAGAATCTGCACGCGAAGTGCTGCCGATCATTTTTGAAATCATCAAGCCACAAAGCGTTGTTGACATCGGATGCGGGACCGGACACTGGCTGGCAGCCGCCCGTCAGCTTGGAGTGAAGGAAATTTTGGGAGTCGATGGCCGGTGGGTTCGAAAGGATCAGCTGGCGATTTCCGCTGAAAATTTCCTGATCCACGACCTCATGATTCCGCTAAAGCTTCCGCGACGATTTGATCTTGCAGTCTCACTCGAAGTGGCGGAGCATTTGCCGCAGCCGGCAGCGCGTAATTTCGTACAGAATCTTTGCCAGGCAGCAGATTTGGTGCTATTTTCTGCCGCTATTCCCGGGCAAGGCGGCAGGCGGCACTTGAACGAGCAATGGCCGGCTTACTGGGCGAATCTGTTTGGTGAGTTTGGATACGAATGCTACGACTATCTGCGGCCGAAGATCTGGATTAATCCTCGCGTTACCTGGTACTACGCGCAGAACTCGCTCATCTTCGCACGCAAAGGGCACGGGTATGCACTCGGCGGGCCTGTCCAGCCTTTGCCGCTGGTCCATCCCGGTCTCTGGTCGGCCGAAGTCGCCCGGATGAGAAATCCGGGTAAGCTGCTGGAGCGATTCTTCAAGGCGATCCTCTCGCCTGTTCGCGACCGGTAAATCCCTCCATACCTGCTGGCGCAGTCACTTAGGCGCAGGTTACTAAAGTGCTGGAAGTGTCTTTGGAGATGCCGTAATAGGTGCCGATTCGATGTTATGGTAAGCCCGCGGTGGCAAAACTCCTGCCGGGCGCATGCCCTGTTGATCAGGAGGCGTACAGTCGTAATCCCAGTCAATACGCTAGATCCGCAACCCTGCAAGACGGCGGGGCAGGAGCAAGTGCGTAAATTCGCTTGCAGCGCCTTTCTATGACGATTCGCAAGAGAATATTGCTGTTTTCCGCGCTCGCACTGGGCGCCTTCCTGACTGCCGTGTTCTTCGTGTCCCGGTTTGCATTGCTAAGCGGATTTTCCCGCCTGGAAACCAACTACGCTCACGTGAACATCAGCCATCTTCAACAGCGCCTCGAGGATGAGGAAGGCGAGCTTGCGACCATGGCGCGGGACTACGCGCAATGGGACCGGACGTACCAGTTCATGTCGGATCACAATCAGGATTACGTGCGCACGGAACTCACCAGCGATACATTCGACATTATCAATATCAACTTGTTCCTACTGCTTGACAGAACCGGACAGCCGATTCTCTACAGAGAAGCGGGAAATTGGCCAATCGGGCAGGATGGTCTGGCAGCCATTGCTGGCGCCTACAGTTCGAACGCGGCATATGCGCAAAACTCGCCATTGCAAGGGCTGCTCGAACTGAATGGACGCATTTTCCTGTTGGCTTATCAACCGATTCTGACCAGCCGCGGCGCTGGTAAGCCTCGTGGCACTCTAGTGATGGGGCGAGCATTGAGCGAGAGCCTGCTCGCGACGATGTCGCAATCAGTGACCCTGCCACTGTGGCTGGAACCGGCTGATAACTCGCCTTCTCCCAACAGCCGGGAAACCCTTTGGAGCGACGGAACCAACTCGGTCTCTTTGGAGAGTAATTCGACCATGTTGGCCTACATTCCTCTCAAAGATTTTTCCGGTACCACGCGGCGGCTGCTGGTCGCGCGTATTCCTTCCGCCCTCCACTCGGAAGGACAGAAGGCGATGGAATATCTTCTGCTGCTCTTGATGATTGCCGGACTGGTGCACAGTGCAGTGCTGTTTTTTGTGCTGGAAGACAATCTGTTAATGCGAGTCGAATCTTTGAATCGCAAGATCAAGCAGATCACCATCAGCGGCGATTTATCCATGCGCCTTGACACTCCCGGCAAGGATGAGCTCTGCGAATTGGCGGGCACGGTGAACGCAATGCTGAACGCTATCCAGAAAGCGAAATTCGACCTGCTGCAGGCCCAGGAGTCATTGCGCTTTCACGCGGAGCACGATTCGCTGACCGGAGTTTTGAATCGGCGTGCCATCCGCGATGTGTTGCGCCGCGAACTGGCCCGTTGCCGGCGTGAAAACCAGAGCTTGGGCGTCATGCTGATTGACGTGGACCACTTCAAGCGAATCAACGACCGCTTTGGCCACGGCGCAGGCGATGCAGCACTGGTCACGGTAGTGCAGCGGATTTCATCCACGTTGCGGCCGTATGACCTGATCGGTCGCTATGGCGGCGAAGAGTTCCTGGTCATTGCGCCGGGATGCGATCTGGAGCTCACGAAGAAGCTTGCCGAGCGCATATTGCGGGCCGTAAGCGACGAGTCTGTGGATCTTGGAAACAGCGCGGTACAACTGACTCTCAGCCTGGGAGCCACGCTCGGCACCGCCACTAGCGATCCTGAATTCCTGGTGGCTGCGGCAGATTCAGCCATGTATCAGGCGAAGAGAAACGGCCGCAATCGGGTGGAGATCACGCTTGAGAACAACGGCCTCGAAGCGCTCGAGCCCACATTCGAAGAGCGCTAGGTTTTTTGCCTGCTCGTTCTCGACGCCCTTCTCGAAAAGTGTGACACCGGACGAAATGCGTTAGTCTGACTTGTTCAGACCGACCGCAATGACGCAATTCGGAAAGCTCGTTTTCTGCGGCACTCCACAATTCGCGGTGCCAACGCTTGAGAAGTTGGTGGAATCGGGCTTCGATATTCGACTGGTGCTCACTCAACCTGACCGGCCCAAAGGGCGTGGGCTGGAGTTGATGGCCTCACCGGTGAAGGAACTCGCATTGCGACAGCGACTGCCAATTCTTCAGCCGGGAAAAATAAAACAGAATGAGGAACTTCGGGCGAAGCTCGAGGAGATTGCGCCGGCGGCAATTATCGTGGTCGGCTACGGGCGCATTATTCCGAGCTGGATGCTGCAGCTGCCGAAGTACGGCAATATCAATCTGCACGCGTCGCTGTTGCCGAAGTATCGCGGCGCGGCGCCGATTCAGTGGGCAATCGCAAACGGCGAGCGCGTGACCGGCGTGACCACAATGCGGATCGACGAGGGGCTCGACACCGGAGACATTCTCTTGCAGCAGGAACTCGCTATTGAGGACGAGTACACGGCAGAGACCTTGTCGCCGAGACTGGCGGCGATCGGCGCCGAGCTGATGATCGAAACGTTAGACGGACTCGCCGAGAATTCGATCAAGCCGCAACTGCAGAAAAGTGCTGAGGCAACGCTCGCGCCGGTTCTGAAAAAAGAAGACGGCAGAATCGATTTCAACCGCACCGCCCAGGAAATCTACAAC
Source organism: Terriglobales bacterium (assembly GCA_035517535.1). Lineage (GTDB taxonomy): Bacteria > Acidobacteriota > Terriglobia > Terriglobales > Acidobacteriaceae > Gp1-AA145. The sequence continues at coordinate 17,786 of DATIYR010000076.1, read as the reverse complement.
CGGCTGCGCGGATTTCAGCCGTGGCCGGGAGCATTCACGAGCTTTCGAGACAAAACTCTAAATGTCTGGGCAGCGAAGCCGAGCACAGAGCAGCTCGCTCAGGGTGAGCTTACTGCGAAGGGCGGGCGTCTGTTCGTCGGCTGCGGCCAGGGCACAGCCCTGGAATTGCTGGAGGTGCAACCCGAAGGCAAGAAGCGAATCTCGGCGCGGGATTTTGTGCATGGGTATCGACCAAAGAATGGAGAGCAGCTGGGAAAGTGAGTCGGTGCAGGAGGGTTCTCGCGATTTGTGATCCTAAGGAAATTCAACATCCCCGCCCTGTCTCGCCAAAAACGCGAGACAAGGACGGGGCAGCCTCGAGTCCACCACCCCCTTATCCGTGTCACCTGATGACCCGATCACGAATGCTTCTAAAATCTCCTCATGCCTGTTTCGTCGGCGCGCGCGGCGGCGTTTGAAATCCTGATGCGAATTGAAACCACCGATGCGTATGCTTCGGAGTTGTTGCATTCCTCACGATTTGATTCCCTTTCCCTCGCAGATCACGGCTTAGTTACAGAGCTGGCTATGGGAGTATTGCGCTGGCGAAGCGTGCTCGATGACCGGATCGCTGAGCACCTGACGCAACCACTATCGAAGCTCGACGTGGAAGTGCTCACCGCGCTGCGTATCGGCGCCTATCAGCTCTTATTTCTTACTCGCATTCCCAAACATGCAGCCGTGAATGAGAGTGTGGAATTGGTCAAGCAAGCTCGCAAGCGCTCAGCGGCGGGGATGGTGAATGCGGTGCTGCGGAAGATTGCAAAGGACGGTTCTGAACTCCCCCAGCTCTACCAAAACCGGGGAGAAGTGGGGCAGCCCAGCAAGAAAAGTTTCGACGCAGTTAATTTTCCTCAACTTCAAGTCGCAGCTCATTCGGAGTGGCTGGTTAAGCGGTGGACGGAGACATACGGCGCTGACGTCGCAAAACAAATCTGTGCTTACGACCAAGTCGCTCCAGGAACGGTGATTCGGCTGAACGATGCCCGACTTATCGAGGAGCTCAAGCGTGAGGGCATAACTTTGCAGGGCGGGAAAATACTGGCAAAAGCTTTTGTGGTGGATTCGCGCGACATTTCGAAAACGAAGACGTTTCGTGAGCGGCGGCTGATCATTCAAGACGAAGCGTCGCAGCTGGTCGCGCTTCTGGTTGGCAAGGGAAACACGATGCTCGATTGTTGTGCTGCGCCTGGCGGCAAAACCCGAATTATCGCCGAACAAAATCCAGAATCAAATGTAATCGCGATGGAGTTGCACCCGCATCGCGCTGCGTTGATCAAGAAGCTCGTGCCGCTCCACAATGTGCAAGTGCTTGTGGGCGACGCGCGAACAATGCCGGTTGCGAAACAATTTGATCGCGTCCTGGTCGATGCTCCTTGCTCTGGTACCGGCACTCTGGCACGAAATCCTGAAATCAAATGGCGGCTCAAGCCCGAGGATTTGTGCAGGTTGCAGGATTATCAACTTGAAATTTTGAGCGCGGCCATAAGCTGCGTCGCGCCGCGTGGCCGAATTGTTTACTCAACCTGTTCGCTGGAGCCGGAAGAAAACTCGGAGGTGATTGAAAAAGCTCTCGCTCTGAACTCTTCATTTCGGGTTCTCGACTGCCGGGGCGAACTGCTAAGGCTGAAGCAGGATGGCGAACTCGCCATCGATGACCTTGATTCGGTGCTCTGCGGCAGGTATTTGCGCACCATTCCGGGAGTGCATCGCTGCGACGGATTCTTCGCCGCGATTCTCGAGAAGAATTAAGACAACTATCTGGTTCAGGTTTTTTCTCGGTACACTCGCATTAGTTTCGGGCACAGTCGACGTTTAAAGCTTTTAACCGCCGAGGTCGCAGAGAGAACGCCGGATCGCAGAGAAAATTAAAAATGGAACTCACTTCACCGTGAAATTTACGGCTGCGCCGGTTAAGACTTTAGATCCCGGCGCGGGATCTTGAGAAACGATGATCGAGGCGGGCGAGATTGGTTGCGGCGTGGCAGGCTGAGTAATTTGCGCAGGAACAGCTGGCGATCCATTTGCGACCGCAGACGCCGCAGGCGCCACGGTTGCAGGTTGCGACGGCGGTAATGGCGGCGGCGCGACTGTAACTTTGCTCACCGAGAATCCCGCATTTTTCAAAATGTTGGTCACGCTTCCCAGAGGCTGGCCGGTGAAGCTCGGCATCACGAATGATTCCGGCGAAGGCGGCTGCGCAACCAGAATGCTGACTTTGGGAGCAGAAACGTCGGTGGCATTTGCGGTTGGATTTTGAGCGATGACCTGGTCAGGCGTCGCACCGCTAAGTTGAACGCTATCGGTGGAGCTGAGCTCAAGCCCGCGCTCGGCGATGGTGATGGCGGCGGCGCGGTCGCTTTCGCCGACGACTTCGGGAATCGTCACGCGCTGCGGGCCAAGGCTGAGCGCCACCTGCACTTCCCAACCGCGACGCACGAGCGTGCCCGGCGCAGGACCCTGAGACAGTACGCGGCCTTCGGGGACGGCTGCGCTGTAATAATTGCTTTCGACCTGTACAGCCAGTCCTTTTTGCTCGGCAAGAAGCCGCGCTTCCGAGGGGGTTTTGCCGCGAAAATCGGGCACTCTGACCTCGCGAACGTGAATCGCCAAACGCATGGTAATCAGCGCGGAAACCAGTGCGATCACCAGCAGCAAGAGCGTCAGCAGGAAATAGCGCAGCAGATTGCGCATGCGCAGATTATAATTTGCGACTCTGCACGTTCGCGAGACTTGCAGTCAAGGAGAATCCTGAGTGAAAGCTTTCATCTGGGGAATCATCATTGGGATTGTTCTCGTAGGCGCCGGTGTTTACGTCTACTTCGCTTTCGGGTATGCGCCTGTCGCCGTCGAAGATAAACCGATTCCGTTTGAACGTACGCTGGCTAATCGTGCGCTCGATGCGCACATCGACAAGGAAATGCCGCGCTCGTCGCCGATTGCCCCTGACGAAGCGACTTACATGGCCGGTGCGCAAGTTTACGACCAGCATTGCGGAATTTGCCACGGATTTCCGAACATGGACCAGGGCGCAATGCCGAAAGGCATGTTTCCCAAACCCCCGCAACTTTTCAAGGGCAAGGGTGTGACCGATGATCCGGCGGGCGAGACTTATTGGAAAGTCGATAACGGAATCCGGCTGACCGGAATGCCAGAGTTCAAGCACACTCTGAATGACACGCAGATGTGGCAGGTCAGTTTGCTGCTGGCGAACGCGGACAAAATTTCCGACGTAGTGAAGCAGGAATTGAAGCCGGGTCCGCCGCCGGGGATGATGCCGCCGGGAATGCCTGCGGCGCCTGCTTCGCATGGAGCGCCGAGCCACACCCACTGATTCTTATTCGCCGGAGATGCTGAGTACGAGTTCGCGCTCACGCGGCCCGTCGAGTTCGATTAGCACAACCCGCTGCCAGGTCCCGAGGAGCAATTTCTTTTTTTCAAACGGGAGCGAGAGCGAGGTGCCGATCAAAGTAGAAAGGATGTGGTCGGGCACGTGCGCGGGGTTGTGCGGATGGCGGTAGCGCAGCTTGGGGATCATGGCCTCGAAGGCGTCGAGCATGTCGAGATCGGTGCCGGGATCGAGGTCGGCGGTGGTTAGCGCTGCCGTGGTGTGAAGAACAAGCAAGTGACAAATGCCGGAAGCTGAGCCGTCGCGACTCAGATGATTTTCTATCTGATCAGTGATATCGAGGACTTCCCGCTTCTTATGAGTTTTGATAGCGAGGCGTTGCATGGCAGAACCGTTCCACCTCAGCGGCTGAAGCCGCGCTCTACCTAGCTCGATTCTGCAGGGCTAAAGCCCTACTCCACCCTCCCGCTCTTATGATTTCCACGCCGCGGGAACAGGATGCCTGGATTCGTAAGCCGAAATTTCGGCTTCGCGCTGCAGGGTTAGACCAATGTCATCCAAGCCCTCGAGCAGGCAGTGGCGGGTGAATTCGTCGATGGAAAATCTCGCGGAAAAACCTGCATCATCTCGAACCGAGCATTGTTCGAGATCAACTGTGAGCTGGTAGTTCGAGTCCTCTGCGCGGCTCGCGATCTCTTCGGTTTCGTTCGCTTTCAGCACGACCGTGAGCACGCCGTTCTTCACACAATTATTTGCAAAGATGTCGGCGAATGAGGGTGCGATGACGGCGCGAAAACCGTAGTCCGCAAGTGCCCACACGGCGTGCTCGCGCGACGATCCGCAGCCGAAATTTTTGGCTGCGACCAAGATGCTCGCTCCAGCGTATTGCGGCTGGTTCAGGACGAACTTTGGCTCCTGCGTGCCGTCAGGCTTGCGTCGCCAGTCATTGAAGAGAAATTCGCCGAATCCCGTCTTCTCGATCCGCTTGAGGAATTGCTTGGGAATGATCTGATCGGTGTCGATGTTCGCGCGGTAGAGCGGCGCGACTTTGCCGTTATGTTTGCGGAATGGCTGCATAAACCAGTGTTATTCCTCTGTGGCCTTCCTCTGTGAGACTCAGTGCTCTCTGTGGTTAGCTTTGTAGGACCTTCACCACAGAGGACGCTGAGTTCCACCGAGGAACGCCACAGAGGAACTTCAACTCACTCGCGACGAAACTTCCAATTGCGAATATCAGTAAAGTGGCCTTCAATTGCGGCAGCGGCGGCCATCATTGGGCTGAGCAGGTGCGTGCGTCCGCCACGGCCCTGGCGTCCTTCAAAATTGCGATTGCTGGTTGAAGCGCAGCGTTCGCCGGGCTGCAGAATGTCTGGGTTCATTCCCAGGCACATGGAGCAGCCTGATTCTCGCCATTCGAACCCGGCTTCCTGAAAAATCCTGTGCAGACCCTCCTGCTCGGCTGCCTGCTTGATGCGTTGCGAGCCCGGAACCACCATGGCGCGGACACCTTTCGCTACTTTGTGTCCTTTTGCCACGCGGGCGGCGGCGCGTAAATCTTCCAGACGCGAATTGGTGCAGGAGCCGATGAAGACGCGGTCAACTCGAATCTCCTCGATGGGAGTGCCAGATTCCAAGCCCATGTATTCGAGCATGCGCTGAATCCCGGCGCGGTCGCCATTCGATGGCAAATCGGGCACTCGGCTGGTGATGGGAACCACCATGCCGGGATTCGTTCCCCAGGTCACGAATGGCGCGAGCTCGGAAGCATTGATTTCGACTACTGTGTCGTACTTTGCTCCGGGATCAGATGCGAGAGATCGCCAGCGATCGACGGTGGCGTCCCAAACTTTTCCTGAAGGCGCGAAGCGGCGGCCTTTCACGTACGCAAATGTCGTCTCGTCAGGCGCAATCATTCCCGCGCGGGCGCCTGCCTCGATGCTCATGTTGCAGACGGTCATGCGGCCTTCCATCGAGAGTGCGCGGACGGCCTCGCCGGCGTATTCGATAACGTACCCGGTCGCGCCGTCGGTTCCGATTTTGCCGATGATGGCAAGGACAAGGTCCTTAGCCGTGACTCCCTCGGCGAGTTTGCCTTTCACATCGATCAGCATGGTTTTCGGCTTGCGCTGGGGGAGGCATTGCGTCGCGAGTACGTGCTCAACTTCCGAAGTACCAATTCCAAAAGCTAGTGCGCCGAAGGCGCCGTGTGTGCTGGTGTGGCTGTCGCCGCATACGATGATCATTCCAGGCTGAGTGAACCCAAGCTCGGGGCCAATGACGTGTACGATTCCCTGCTCGGGTGAATCGATATCGAACAAGCGCACGCCGAAGTCGCGGCAATTCTGCTGCAGGGCTTCGATCTGCCGCTTGGCGATTGGATCGAGAATCGGGGTGCCACGCGGCTCGGTCGGGACGTTGTGATCTACGGTGGCGATAGTACGGCTGGTTTCGCGAACTTTGCGTCCGGCGGCCCGCAGTCCATCAAACGCCTGTGGAGAAGTGACCTCGTGAACCAGGTGCAGATCGATATAGAGCAGCGGCAACTGGCCGTCAGGGGTTGTGACGACGTGCTCGTCCCAGACTTTCTCAAATAAAGTGCGTGGCATCGGCTGAAATTATTAGTTTATCAACAAACTCCGGAGCAGCGTCTCAGCGGTGCGCGATGTTTTCTGCCGACTGCCGCCGTGGAATGTGATCAATTGAACGGCCAATTTCCTGGCGGGCCAAATCAAGCTCGTAGGTTTTCTGCAAATTCATCCACATATCGGCGCTTGTTCCGAAATACCGCGCTAAGCGAAGAGCTGTGTCCGCCGAGATTGCCCGCTTCCCGGCTATGATCTGGGAAATCCGGTTAGGCGGAACTCCCAGAATGCGCGCCAGCTCGGCCGCCGAGATGCCAAGCTCCATCAGTTCGTCCCCAAGAATCTCTCCAGGATGTATTGGAGTGCGTGCCATCTTTTACCTCTTAATGATAATCAACAATCTCGACATTCTCTGGCCCGTCGGATTCTTTCGGCCATTCAAAACAAATGCGCCATTGTTTGTTTACACGGATGCTGTATTGCCTTTTCCTATCGCCCGAAAGCGCCTCCAAGTGGTTGCTGGGGAGCTGAGCAAGATCTCGTAAACCTGTGGCCGATTCGAGAATCCGTAGCCGCTTCTCGGCCTGGCGGCGGAAGGATTCGAATTTCGCCACTCGTTCGCCATCTGCAAACCGTTGAGACGCGTGGTCCCGGTAGCTGCGGATCACTACAGAAGGCTATCAAAAAGTACGCTATACGTCAAGCATACAGGAGTTTCAGTCAGCGGCCACCGTCTCGATAGCGTGTCGAGGTCTTTGTACGAGATAAAACAGCAGCATCGAAGCCGCGCCAATCACAGGTATGCAGAAGGCGAGACGAAGGCTGGAGTAGTGAGTGGAGACGAGGCCCAATACCCACGGGAGCATGGCACCACCTAAATTGCCGCTGGCGAACACCAGGCTGCTTGCCTGCCGCGCCGAACCGCCGAACCAGTCGGGGAGTAAAGAAACACTGATAGGGAATATCGATGCCATTCCAAGTCCAGCCAGAAGGGTTCCGGCGATGACGATTGCCAAGCCGTGAGCCGAAATCAGCAAAACCGCGCCGAGTAAGGCAGTAGCAAGGCCGCCGCGGGCGACTGTGGTTGCGGCGTGGAATTTGAGCGCTATCGGCGCGAGCGAACGTCCCAGCAACAGCGCGCCCCAGAAGAATGCAGGCGCCACGGTCGCCAGCGGACTTCTCCCAGTCTCGATTCTGCGAGCGTAGGTGGCAACCCATCCGCCAAAAGACGTTTCCGTGCCGACATAAATGAAAAAAAGAGTGCAAATCACCGGCAGAATTGGCGACTTCCAGAGCGGGGATTCCTGGTTGGAGACTGATGCAATGTGCGTAGACAGATCGGGAACGAATCGCGTTGCGGTGAGCGCGAAGAACAGAAGAACCAGCGCCGCGGCTGTGCCGTATAGAAAAGCCGAGGCGTGATGCGCGCGCTGAGCGATTTCAACCAGGACCGGCGAACTCATGGCTCCGACGCCCCACACCGCGTTGATCACGTTCAGAGCCGAGGCGCTTTTCTCAGGATTGACTTCCGCTGTCCGCAGATTTCCTGCCGGACTGGTTATGCCGTAGCCGACGCCGAAAGTTGAAACTGCAATGATTCCAAGCAGCCACGGACCGGAGGCGAGCAGGGCCATGCCCGAGGCCATGAATATAAGGCCGATGATGAGCGTAATTCGGTAGCCGAGGCGCTCGATGAGGGAACCGGACAATAACATCCCAAACATAGAGGTAAAAAATTCGGCAAATATCAATGCTCCGGAACCTGCGTCGTTCAATGACCATCGGGCGGAAAGCGCCGGCAGCATGGGGCCGAGGAAGGTCATCACGATTCCGAGAAGCAGGAAATCGATGTGCAGGAGAACGGTACCGTTGGTGGCGACCGGAATCTTTTTGGCTACAGAAGCGCTGGAGGCCATGAGTTATGATGAGTGTAAATCAGAGCTTTTAGCTGTTGGCCAAACCACTGCTCGTGCCGGTGGCTTGCCGCTTACGTTTCATGCTCAATGGAAAACGCATTGCCGTAGTAATGCCCGCCTACAATGCGGAGAAGACGCTCGAGGCAACCGTGCACGAGTTGCCGGAGATTGTCGATATCCGCATTCTCGTGGACGACTCCAGCTCAGACCGTACGGTGGACGTGGCGCGGCGGCTTGGGCTTCTGCATTTTGTGCACGACCGCAACTACGGTTACGGACGCAATCAGCAGACCTGCTATCGCGAAGCCCTGGCCGCAGGGGCCGATGTAATCATCATGGTTCACCCGGATTATCAATACACGCCGTTGTTGGTGACGGCGATGGCCAGCATGGTGGCTTATGGGGTTTATGACGTGGTACTCGGGTCGCGAATCATCGGCGGGCAGGCGTTGCGGGGTGGAATGCCGCTTTACAAGTACGTCTTCAACCGGTTGCTGACTGCGTTTGAAAATCTTTTCTTGCGCATCAAAGTTTCTGAATACCACACGGGATACCGCGCGTTCAGCCGCGAGGTGCTAACCACATTGCCTTTGGTCGAAAATTCTGACGACTTCGTCTTCGACAATCAAATGCTGGCGCAGTGCGCGTTTTTCGATTTCAGGATTGGTGAAGTTTCCTGCCCAACGAAGTATTTCGCCGAAGCGTCGTCTATTAATTTCCGGCGCAGCGTGAAATATGGTTTGGGCGTTTTGGCGACAGCGATCGAGTTCGCGCTACAAAAATGGGGCGTGGCTAAATTCCGGATTTTCGATCGCAATGGGCGAAGACTCGAACCGGGCGCTTCTGATTACTACGAGCGGGGTGCGGTTCGTGCGACCGTGCAGGCGCGCTGAGTTCACGGGCTGATTCGGCACACTTCCACCACTTCGTTCTTGTAAGGACAATCCAAACCGCTGATGCCGGGATTCTGAAGGACGAGCCAGCTGATGCCGTATTTCTCCCGTAATCCCAGAAAATCCTGCAGGCCAAAATTCCCCCAGTCCTTCTGCGCCTGAAATTGTTGCCACCATTCTTCGGCGAGCGGCGGAAACATGGAGACGGCGCCGCTGTCTTTATTTGCGTCGGCGAGACGGCTGCGTTCGGCAAGGGCGCGGAAGCCGATCGTATCCTCACCGGGAATTTGCATGTAGTAAGGATTGATGGCAAAGACCGCGTCTGTGGGCGTGTTGTGGCGTATCCAGATGAAAGCCTCCGCCCAGGGATTTTTTGGCTTGGACCATGGCCACTCAATGTGCGCGCTGGCAGGGAATAACTGCCGTTGCGCAACGAACATTCCAAGACACAGTGGAAGGAACAATATGAGCCAGCGCCAAATGCGGTTTTTCAAAACGTACTCAGCGAGCAGGCCGCCGATTGCAAGCAGCATGAAAATGTAAAGCAGAAACAGGCTGCGCAGCGGCTGCAGTCGAGCGACCGCTTCGAAGCGCTCCGGAATCGCGATGATAAGGGCGATAGCAAAGTACACCAGTTCGTAAATGACCAGAGCGGTCGAGAGCTTCTCCAGATTTTGCAGCTTTCGCGCGTGCGCCACCCGCCGGAACCAGAAGAAGATCGCGATCGGCGCCAGTAGTCCAAGCCACTCGTACCACTCCCAGTTCGGCAGAAGGTGCAAGGTGTGGAAGCGCATAGCTTCCCGATAGGCGGGACTTGGTGGGGCGAAGAAATTCGTGAACGGAAAGAGAAGTGCGAACTCGACTGGTGGTCTCCGCAATTTATCGAGTAGAAAGATCACGAAGCAGAGCGCCACTGCGAATGATGCCATCAAGGGATGGACGACAGCAGCGAATATCAGCCAAAGCGCTGCCCGCAAATACTTTCTCTCGAGAACCCGGCAGACGGCAAAAACTCCGGCGAAGGCCGCCAGATTTCGCGGGTTCAGGTACTGATCCATGATGTAAAGCGAAGTGCCGGCTATCGGGATCGTGAACAAAGCCGCAATCAAGGCCACCCCGCCCCATCTGGCTCTCTCAGAATCAAAACAAATTCCCATCAGCTCCCAGCAAGCCAGGAGAAAGAGAAAAATTGAGGCAAGATGCCAGACGAAGAGGGCGTATTGAAAGGGCAAATGGGTGATACGCACGGAGAACGCGATCAGGTTGGGAAACAATGTAAGCCCGGCATGCGACTCAAAGAATTCAGTGCCGGTTGGGAACAGCTGCGGATGGAGAATCTTTTCTACTCCCGGCAAATAGATTTCCGCATCTTCGGCGTAAGGATGGTAACCGTGAACTGCGAGCGCCCCGAAGGTCAGGAGCAGCAGAGCAAGCATGGTTTTTCGCTTGGACAAGGTTCGAAGAGAATTACCAGCCAGGAATTAGTAACGTAATGATGGCGGTTTGAATTGTCAAACTTAGCGGCGGTTATACTTGAAGCTAGTAAAGTTCAAACGCTGAAGAGGCAACTGCTGTCGCACTCACAGTAGAATGTTCTTTCGCGGTCTCCTCACTTCCAATAAAGGTCAGGTAATTCGGCACATGAAGTTGCTGCGTCCGGTTGCAATTGCCGTGCTGCTGGTGGGCGGTTTTTTTTATTACACGACTTATCGTTCGGGAACCTTCCGCACCGTGAACTCGCCGGCCCCGAAGGTCGATATTACTGAAGCCGCAAACAATGAGCCTCTCGACCAAGAAGAGCAGAACAATATTTCGGTTTATCGCAAGAACATTGGATCGGTGGTGAATGTTACTTCGAAGGCGGTGGCGTTTGATTTTTTCTACGGCCTCGTGCCCCAGGAGGGTCAGGGGTCCGGTTTTATTATCGATCGCGACGGCCACATTCTTACCAATTATCACGTCATCGCCGACGCGCAGAATATTGAAGTCACGCTGCACAATCGCAAGAAATATCGTGCGAGTGTGGTGGGCCGGGACCGGTCCCACGATCTGGCCATCATTCAGATCAAAGCGCCGGAGCTATCTGCGATGGTCCTGGGAGATTCGAAAAACCTCCAGGTCGGACAAAAGGTCTACGCGATCGGTAATCCGTTCGGATTGTCGGGCACGTTGACCAGCGGAATCGTAAGTTCGATTCGTTCCGTGCAAGAGCCGGATGGCGTGACCATCGATGAGGCGATCCAGACCGATGCGGCCATCAACCCTGGGAATTCCGGCGGCCCGTTGCTCAACTCTCATGGCGAAGTCATCGGCATCAATACGATGATCGCTTCGAACGTCGGCCAGAATGCCGGAATCGGATTTGCCATTCCAATCAACACGGCCAAAGCCGTCCTCAATGACCTGCTGACAATCGGGCGGGTGCGGCGACCGGTGCTGGGGGTGGTCACGATTCCGATCGGACCCGATATTGCCGATGAACTGGGGCTCTCTGCGGATTACGGGCTGCTGATTATGCGGGTGGTGCCGGGCAGCGCGGCGGAACGATCTGGCCTGCGGGGAGGTACAGAGCGCGCATACTACGGAAATGTGCCAATTATGGTCGGCGGCGATCTGATTGTGGCGATTGATGACCAGGACGTGCAGGACCAACAGGAGCTCCAGCAAATTATGAATAATCATCGCGCTGGCGATACGGTTAAAGTGACCATCTACCGCGGCAAGCGCCGCATTGACGTGACTGTGACGCTGGGAGAAGCGCGGGAGCAAGTTTAGGCCGCGGGCGTGGAGGCCTGCCACACAGATTGTGTAAAGGCGGGCGTCTACGACCGCCCAAACGACAATGAATCTCGACTCGATTCGCGCGCTTTGCCTTTCGCTTCCAAATGCGACTGAGAATCTGCAGTGGGGAGAAGAACTTTGCTTTAAGGTCGGGGGCAAGATTTTTGCGATGGTCGGGTTGGCAAGTACTCCACAATCGTTAATATTCAAATGCGACCCGGAGAGATTTGCGGAGCTGACGGAGCGGGAAGGCATCAGCCCAGCTCCTTACGTGGGCCGTTACAAATGGGTGATGCTTGAGAGCCTCGACGTTGTTCCTGGCCTTGAATTGGAGGAGTTGATTCGAGGTTCCTATTCCATGGTGGCTGTGAAGGTGAAACCAGCCCGGGCGACCAAGGCTAAGACGAAGGCAAAAGGTGCGCGCAAGCAAGCGTAATTTGACTCTGGCGCGCGCGCTAAGCTAGCCTCAACAGTTCTGGATATTTACAGGCGCTGGGGAACGGTCCACCAGGCGAACTATGCTGAAAGCGGTTTCCACTTACATTTTTGTTAAGGAGCGGTTGCATCCCGGCCTGCTTGATAAGCTGGTTGGCGGCGGTGCGCAGGCTATTGAGATTTTTGGCGCGCGCCAGCACCTCGACTACGCCAACCGCAAGCAGCATGTCCGGGAAATCGCCGAGTGGTTTCGCACCAGTGGCGTGCCTCTTCACTCTGTCCATGCCCCGCTTTATTCGGATTACGAGTGGGGACGCAGCGGCTCTCCACCGATCAACATTGCCTCAACCGATCGCGCGGCGCGCATCGAGGCGATGGATGAAATCAAGCGGGCAATCGAACTGGCGGAGCAGATTCCGTTCAGGTTCCTGATCCAGCACATTGGCGTGCCCAACGAATCGTTCAATGACCGCAAGTTCGAAGCGGCCATGACTTCGGTTGAGCATTTGCGTGCATTTGCCAAACCGCTGGGCGTGCGGGTGCTGCTGGAAAATATACCCAATGAACTTTCAACGCCGGACCGGATCGTGGAATTCATCCGCATCACGCACTTTGACGACGTTGGGGTCTGCTTCGATACCGGGCATGCCAACATGATGGGCGACGTGCCGACCGCGTTCGAAACTCTGAAGCCGCAAATCCACTCAACCCATGTGCACGACAATGACAAGATAAAGGATTCGCATCTTTGGCCGGGCGACGGCACCATCGATTGGAAACAGACATTGGAGTTGCTGAGCAGTGCGCCACACAAGCCGCCGCTGCTTCTCGAAATCGAGGAGAACGAGAAGATCAATTCCATCGAGAAAATGAGTGAAATCTTCGGCAGTCTAGTACCCGCTTAGTTCTGAATTGAATCATTCAATCATTGAATCGTCGGATCATTGAACCATTCGACCGTCCAGGTTTTTAATGATCAGTGCCTGAATGATTCAACGTTTCAATGTTTATGAACCCTGTCACCACAATCGCGAATATCGGTAAGCACGAAGGCCAGTCGGTCACGATTCGGGGATGGCTCTATAACCTGCGCGAGAGTGGGAAGCTTCTTTTTCCAATTTTCCGCGACGGCAGCGGAACCATTCAGGGCGTGGTCCCGAAAAGCGCTGTTTCTCTCGAAGTCTTCGACGCGGTCAAAAATCTGACGCAGGAATCGAGCGTGATTGTCGAAGGCAAGGTGCGTGCCGACAAACGTGCTCCCGGCGGATACGAGCTGGATGTATCGAACGTGCAAGTGCTGCAGCGGGTTTCAGAAAGCGAACCGTTTCCCATTTCGCTGAAAGAGCATGGCGTCGATTTCCTCATGGAAAATCGTCACCTGTGGATGCGCACGCCGCGCCAGGCAGCGATTTTGAGGACCCGGGCGGAGATCATCAAGGCGGCGCGTGATTTTTTTGACGAGCAAGGTTTCGTATTAACCGACCCGCCGATTCTGACGCCGGCGGCATGCGAAGGCACCTCGACACTTTTCCCGGTCGATTATTTCGACGAGCAGGCCTATCTCACGCAATCCGGGCAGCTTTACATCGAAGCGACCGCGATGGCGCTGGGCAAGGTTTATTCTTTCGGTCCGACTTTTCGTGCGGAGAAGTCAAAGACGCGACGTCATCTCACCGAGTTCTGGATGGTCGAGCCGGAAGTTGCGTATGCGACGGTCGACGACTTGATGGATCTCGCTGAAGGGTTGATCAGCTTTATCGTGAAGCGTTGCCTCGAAAAACGGCGCGGCGAACTGCAGACAATCGGCCGTGACATTCCGAAGCTGGAAAAAATCGAGTCGCCGTTTCCGCGTATCACTTACGACGAAGCCGTGAAGATGCTGCAGGAGGCGCACACAAAAGGAGCGCTGGAAAATAAATTCGAATGGGGCGGTGATCTTGGTTCTCCCGATGAGACTTATATTTCGTCGCAGTTCGAAAGGCCGGTGATGATTCATCGCTATCCGGCGCAGGTGAAGGCGTTCTACATGGAGCCTGATCCGCAAAGGCCCGAGCTGGCGCTTTGCGTTGATGTGCTGGCGCCGGAGGGTTATGGCGAAATCATTGGCGGTTCGCAGCGCATGGCGTCTTATGATTTACTGCGGCAGCGGATTCACGAGCATGGACTGCCGGAAGAGGCGTTTAAGTGGTATCTGGATCTCCGCAAGTACGGCAGCGTCCCGCACGGCGGATTCGGCATGGGCATTGAACGCGTGGTCGCGTGGCTTTGCGGACTGGAACACGTGAGGGAGACGATTCCATTTGCAAGGACGCTGCACCGATTGTATCCATAAAATGCATTCACTGCCGAGCACGCCAAGATTACCGGGAAGAACGATGGAAGAGAAGGTTGACCACCTCGGGTTCAATTGTGGTTTCCAAAGTCCCCTCCCGTTACAGGCGTCTTCTCCGTGGAGTTTCCGTGGAACTGCGTGTTCTCTGTGGTTAAAGGCCTTGTTTTTCAGCACAGAGAACACTGAGTATCACAGAGGAACGCCACAGAGGTTGACTCGGCGGTGAATCCATGAAAGCCGGAACCACATCCAGTGTTACGCCTCGCAAAATCCGCGTCATCGGCGTGCCGCTCGATCTGGGCCAGTCGCGCCGCGGCGTGGACATGGGGCCTTCGGCGGTGCGGGTGGCCGGGCTTGAGGCCCGGCTTGAAGAATTGGGTCATGTTGTAGAAGACGCCGGCAATATCGCCGTCGCGATTCCCGAGCAGAAACAGGCAGGCCATCCGCATGCGAAATATTTGAAAGAAATCACCGCGACTTGCACGAAGGAAGCGGAGCTGGTTGTGAAGACACTGGAAGCCGGCAAAGTTCCTCTGGTGCTTGGCGGCGACCACTCCGTGGGTGCAGGAACGGTTTCAGGCGTGGCGGAGTTCTATCGCCGGCAAGGACAGAAAATTGGCCTGATCTGGATTGATGCGCACACGGACATCAACACGCCGGAGAGTTCGCCCAGTGGAAATGTCCATGGCATGCCGCTGGCGGCAATCATGGGTCTGGGCCCGCCGGAGCTGGCAAACATTTTTGGCTTTTCGCCGAAGGTTGCGCCGGAGAACTGCGTTTTGGTCGGCGTACGGGATATCGATGCTGTCGAGAAAGAAAACGTGCGGCGAACCGGCATCGATGTGTTCACGATGCGCGATATCGACGAGCGCGGGATGCGAACCGTGATGGAAGAGACGTTGCGCATCGCCGGGCGCGGCACTGCCGGGTATCACGTTTCCCTGGACATGGACTGGATTGATCCGGAAGATGCGCCTGGAGTAGGCACACCGGTCCGCGGCGGCGCCACTTACCGCGAGGCACACCTGGCGATGGAAATCATTGCTGACCACGGGCGAATGCTGAGTTTTGAAATCGTGGAAGTGAATCCCGTCATCGACGAGCACAACCGCACCGCGGACCTCGCCGTCGAACTGGCGCTCTCGGCATTCGGCAAGAAGATACTCTGAAGCTCGTCCCTCATATTTCTGTCATTCCGAACCCGCTTCAGCGGTGAGGAATCTGCTTCCCCCGGCCGGCAGGAAAAGCAGATTCCCATTCGACTCCTTCCCTAAGGTCAGTCACTCAGGGCAGGTTCTTAGACTGAAGGAATGACATAGCGTAATTAGCAGTGCGGGATATCAATCTTGGTGCCAATCCCGAAAATTAGCACACTATTAAAGTTCCACTGGATAGAATCGACGCTTTGACCATCGTCTCGAACCAGCAACTCGCCGCCCCAGAACAGGAATCTCAGCGCAGTCACATGCGCAAAGCGGCGCTTTTCTACAACCCACTTTCCGGCCGGCGCAGAAAATATCGCGTCCAGGACGTCGAACTCGCGGCGTCGATTTTACGTGCTGCAGGAATCGAAGTCGAAGTCGCGCCAACCCGCGCGGCTTCGGATGCATCTGCGCAAGTGCGCATGGCAGTGCGCGAAGGTTTCGATACGATTATCGCCTGCGGCGGCGATGGCACCATCCATGATGTGCTGCAGGGCCTTGCCGGCAAGCAGGCGGCACTCGGAATTATCCCTCTTGGTACGGCAAACGCGATGGCGCACGATCTGCGCCTGCCCATAAACGTTGCGCGTGCCGCCCGCGCTCTACTCACGGCAGTCCCGAGGCGAATCGCGGTGGGTAAGATCGATTATCGAAATTTTAATGACCTTCCTGCCTCGCGATATTTCACCGTGGCGGCCGGCGTGGGCGTCGACGCACATTTGTTCTACAAGCTCAACCGCCTGATTAAAGACCGCATGGGAATGCTGGCTTACTACAGCAAGGCGACGCACCTATGGCTCACGCACCGTATGCGTTATTTCGAAGCTGAATTTTCAATGAATGGCGGAGGGCAGCGAAAAGAGCCGCGGCTTTCGGAGATGCTGGCGGTGCGGATCAATCAATTTGGTGGCGTGTTGCGGGAACTGGCTCCGGGTGCGTCGCTTGGGCGAAATGACATGCGGCTGGTGCTTTGCCGCACAGGGAACCGCGCGTTGTATCTCGCATATGTGTTTCGTGGGATCATAGGATTTTCGAATGGAGTCCCCGGAATTGAACTTGCCCATGCCGATGAGGTCACTTGCCGCAGTGTTCCGGGCGAAAAACCGGAGAACATCTACGTCGAAGCTGACGGTGAATTGCTGGGTAGATTGCCGATCACACTCTCGATGGTTCCGGATGCGCTGACGGTTTTGGTGCCGAAGGGACATCCGAATCTTTTGTCGTAGATCCTTTAACCACAAAGGACACGAAGTTACACCAAGGCGTTCCGCTGTTCTACGGTGAACGCAACGGTTGCCTTTGTGCACTTTAGTGTCCTTCGTGGTTAAGGTCACGGCTTGTGTTAGAACTTTCCTTTGGAGCCCATCACCCATTTCCTGACTGGCGCGGTTCTCGGGCGCGCGGGATTTAATCGTAAAACCGCACTCGCCACAGCGACGATGACGCTCGCCGCCGAGGCTCCCGACCTTGATGTTCTCTGGGGCTTCAAAGGCCCGCTATACGGGTTCGCGCATCATCGCGGTTTTACGCACTCTTTTGTCGGGCTGATTCTCATGTCGGCTATCGTCGTTGGTTTCATGTACCTGGTGTGGCGATTGCGAGGACGGAAGACGAAAATTCCCGATCTGCCTCCGCGATGGGGACTACTTTTTCTTTTCGCATACATTGCCGGCCTCAGCCACATCCTGCTCGATTACACCAATAACTACGGCGTGCGGCCGTTCTGGCCATTTTCCGAGCGGTGGTATTCGTGGGACATCGTCTTTATTTTTGAACCGGCGCTGTACATCATTCTGATCGCGGGTTTGGTGCTGCCCGCGATCTTTTCGCGGCACAAGCCTCTTCCACGCGGGCGGGTCGCGGCGATCACGGCGCTGGTGCTTGTTGCCGGACTGTACGCTGTGCGCGATCATTTCCATCGCGAAGCGGTGAACGCGCTTTGGCACAAGCGGTTCGAGGAGGCGACTCCGGTTCGTGTTTCGGCGTATCCGTATTACTGGCACCTCTATGAATGGTACGCAGTAGCCGAATTGCCTGATTCCTTCGTCAGTTCGGACCTCGACGCGCGAACTGGCGAGCTAAACTCGAAGGAACTTGAATTCTTCCCCAAGCCGCCGGAAACACCGGCCACACTCGCAGCCAAGCGTTCGTACTTCGGCCGCGTTTACTTGAGCTGGGCGCAATATCCACTGGTGATCGCGACCCACTCTGGCGGCGATGTTATTGTCAGCTTCAAAGACCTGCGATTCGACTATCC
>DATIYR010000075.1:0-3608 GCA_035517535.1 Terriglobales bacterium | reverse complement strand
AAGAGCTGCCTGAATGTGAACCTGCGCGGTACTCTCGAAGTCATTAAAGTTGGAATGCAAGTCGATCACTATCACGGCTTGCGGCGTTTCAGCCACGTCAGTACCGTAGCCGTCGCCGGTAAAAGGCAAGACGAAGTCGTTACCGAAGATAACTCGATCGATTGGAACCGCTCCGACTACGATCCCTATGCGCGCACAAAAAAATTCTGCGAGCACATGATCCGCCAACTGCTCCCCGACGTTCCCAAAACAATTTTTCGTCCGAGCATCGTTCTCGGCGACAGCCGCCGCGCCGAGACCACGCAATTCGATATGGTGCGCGCCTTCGTCTTCCTCGCCGGATTACCCGCGTTGCCGCTCCGCCCGCGCGATCGCGTCGATATCGTCAACGTTGATTTTGTCGCCGACGCCATCGCCAGCCTGCACGTCAGGGAACGCACGCAGTTCGATACCTATCATCTTTCGTCCGGACGCGACTCGCAGACGTTTCGCCAGATCACCGCCTCGCTTGCGGCAGCGCAACAAAAGCGTGGCCCGATTTATCTGCCATTTGCTCAGAAGCCATTCACTTCATCAGTGGACCTGCTTTCAACTCGCAAGAGCACCATCGGCCATATGGCCTCGCTGATGAAGGTGTTCATGCCGTATCTCACCTTCAACACAGTTTTCGACAACACACGTGTCACCTCCGAACTCGGCCGCAAACCAGTGCCGTTTTCGCAGTATAGTTATCCGTTATTGAAATTCAGCCGCGAGACCAACTTCACGTATCCGTATCAGGGCTGGCCGGCACAAGTGGGAGGGTCCGCCGCATGATGGATTACATTCTCGAAGCTTGGGTCAGCGCCAACATCGAGCGCGCCAAGGCGGCATACATTCTGGGCAAAGGCGAGCGCTGGCTGCCGGGTAAAAAGCTCAAGCTGTTGTTCGCCGGATACAACGGCACGCGCAACACCGGATCAGATGTTCGCCCTC
The DNA here is from genome assembly GCA_035517535.1 of Terriglobales bacterium. Classification (GTDB taxonomy): domain Bacteria; phylum Acidobacteriota; class Terriglobia; order Terriglobales; family Acidobacteriaceae; genus Gp1-AA145. The sequence goes on along the minus strand of DATIYR010000075.1, from coordinate 2,633 downwards.
AGGAAACCCTGCGCCAGCTCCGCCACATTCTTGGCACGGCGAATGTCGAATTCGCGGCGATGAGCCAGAATTTCGAGCTTAGCAAGGGCTACTTCGAAGGCGCAGAGCAAGTCCACCTTCCCGATGTATTCCCACCGTTTGTCTCGCGTGAGGTTCCCAAACACCACGGTGTTGTTGTCGTTGAAGGCTCGGCCTTCAAGAGCAAATTCGCCAACGCGCTCGCGACCATGATCATCGGCTCGCTCGGCACCGCAACCGCGCAGAACAAGCTCGCAGTCGGATATGGTTCCGAAGCCGGCTATATGGATCCGTCAATCGCAAAAATGTGCGCCCGTTATTGCAAAGATTCGCTGATCATTACTCGCAATGAAGAGTCGCGCACGGTACTCCGTAAGCTCGGAGTGCCGAACGAGCTCGGCACCGATACCGCCTGGACCTTCGAACCGCTTCCACCCGAATTCGGCCGCAAAGTTTTTCGCGACGCCGGTTGGGACGGCGAAGCGCCCGTGCTGATCGTATGCCCGATCAATCCATTCTGGTGGCCCGTCAAGCCTTCGCTTACGAAGTATGCATCGCACGTAATCACCGGAGCCTATAAAGACAGTCACTACCGCACGGTTTATTTCCACAAAGACGGCGCTGATGTGGACGCTGCCTTCGAACGTTATCTGAGCGCAATTGCCAAAGCCGTGGACGCTTTTCGCCAACGCCACCGCATTTTCATCGCGCTGGTCGCAACCGAGCAGCTCGACGCGCGCGCCTGCCATCGTGTTTCCGAAAAGCTCGGCGGCGCGGCCGTTTTCAGCTCGGAGCACTATGACATGTTCCAGATGGTCAGCATTCTGCGTGCCGGGCACCTGATGGCCTCATCGCGCTACCACGGAATCGTGACCTCGATGCCTGCATTGGTTCCGTCTTGCGGCGTGACCATGGACGAGCGCATTCGCAACCTGATGCGTGAGCGCGGGCATGAAGAGCTGCTGATGAATGTGGATGATTCTGATCTCGAGTCGAAATTGCTGGCAGCCCTTGAGAAGCTTGCAAAAAATAGCGAGCAAATCGCAGATGGAATCGGCCGTACCGTCGTGAAGAATTTAAGAACGATGGCGCGGATGGGAGTTTACTTCGAAGAAGAGCTGCGCCGCCGTTATCCCGAGTTCCCGACGCGCAAAGGCGAGTGGGGCTGGGAGGATTATTTGCCGCCGCTCGATCCCGGTCTCCACCGCTTGCTCGAGATGTACAGCGAAGTGGCTGCCTGATCTCGAGCCAACGAAACGAATGTCCTTCCTTGACCAGATATTCAGCAAGCTCGAAAGCTCAGACGAAACCGTTCTCACCGAGCTTCGCGAACCTGCGGTCACAGTCACCGGGCGCGAACTGCTAAACAGAATTGCTCAAGCGCGTGCGTTTCTCATCTCCCGCGGTTTGAAGAAAGGCGATCGCTGTGCTTTACTCGCCGCCAATGGCATCGACTGGATCGCCACCAATCTCGCGATCATGGCCGAAGGGCTGATCGCCGTCCCGCTCTACTCCCGCCAGGCTCCGTCTGAACTCGTCGCCATGATGAAAGATTGCACACCGGCTCTGATCTGCTATGGTGATGGAGCGTTGCGGGATGGAATCGTTCAGGCCTGGCCGGAAGCCCTGCCGCGAGCGCTGTTTCAAGGTATCTTTACAAATCCAGATTCGCGGACAGGAGTGTCCGCGCCACACGAGCTCGCCGAGTCCGACGTGGTCACAATCATTTACACCTCCGGCACTTCGGGCGAACCGAAGGGTGTGATGCTCACGGCCGGAAATGTTGAGCACATTTTGAGATGCACATCGGCACAACTCGACATTCTGATGAATCATCGTCCCGGCGAAGCTCGTCCGGGAAACGACTGCGTTTACCAATGGGCGCCGCTGAACTTTGCCGCCGCCTGGATCACCACCCTTACAGGTCTGTTGCGCGGCAGTTCGATTTCGCTGAACACGGACTTGTCGAAGCTCGCCTCGGAACTCCGCTCGGTTGCGCCAGATTATTTCGTCAACGTACCAGCACTGCTAGAACGTGTGCGCCGCGCCGTCGATGAACAACTCTGGAAAACAGGCGGCATCGTGCGCGCGATGTACACGCACGCCAAATCCGCGTACATGCGAAAGCATGAAGGGCGCAGAAAGTTGTCCGATTCATTCTGGCTGGGCATGGCCAATTCAGGAGTATTCCCCACCATAAGAAAGAAAATGATCGGCTCGAACCTGAAAGCGCTCATTTGCGGTTCTGCTCCGTTGAATGTGGAAACACAGCTTTTTTTCATGATGCTCGGTATTCCTGTGTTACAGGTTTACGGCCTGACGGAGACGACCGCGATTTGTACCATGGATGATCCTCGCCACGTCGAGCCCGGGCGCGTTGGCCGCGCCATCAGCGGAGTCGAAATGAAGCTCGCCGAAAATGACGAAATTATCGTTCGCGGTCCAAATATCTTTCCGGGGTACTGGAATCGTCCCGACGAAACTGCGAAAGTTCTGCGCGACGGTTGGTTCCACACCGGCGATCAGGGCGAAGTCAACGCGGCAGGGAACTGGAAGATCGTTGGCCGGATCAAGAACCTGATCATCCTCAACTCCGGCCACAACATTGCGCCGGA
>DATIYR010000074.1:0-8203 GCA_035517535.1 Terriglobales bacterium | reverse complement strand
CGCCATCGATTACGGCGGCAATGTTGGAACCGCCCCCAGCGTAGTGCTGAATGTAATTCCGGATCCTGGAACAAGTGTAACCGGACGCGTGCTTGATGGAGACGCGAACCCGCTGTCCGGTTTTATTGCCCAAGTTATAGGACACTCCTCGATTACCGCAGCTGACGGAACCTTCTCGATTCCCAATGTCCCGACCGTTTCAGTCGGAGTCAATGGAATTACTGTGCAAACTCTTGGCGTAGACAACGGAGTCGTTCGGTCCGGAACATCAGCGACCGTACCGGCTGTTATCGGTGGTACCACGAACGTAGGCGATATCGTAACTGTTGCCCGGCCGCTGATTATGACTTCTAGCGCAGGAAGTGCGGTAACTGCGATAGATACATCTCAAAATCCGCCAACGACGAGTGCGACAGTCGGTACACCGGGAGCGAACGCGGAACAGGTCTCTATCACTCCGGATGGCACCAAGGCATTCGTCTCGATTAACGGTAATGGATCGCCTATCAGAGTTTTTGATATGACGAAAAACCCGCCGGCTTACGTAACCGACATCAGCCGTCCCGGAGTAATCTCAAGCACGATCACCAACACCGTCTCAAGCGACGGACGGTTTTTGCTGGCGGTGTGGAACGGAGATGTTCTTACCAGTATTGATACAACCACCTTCAAAGTCATTAGCAGCTACACCTTTCCCTCTGGAGGCGATGGCGATCAAGTCGCAGTCACGCCTGATGGCACCACCGTAATTCTCCCTGATAGCAGTGCTAACGTCTTCCGCATCATCTCAATGTCTCCGATTGGAACTCTTACCGATACCGGAAAAACAATTCCATATAACTTCGCGTTTTGGACTCCCAATCTCGCAATCGCGCCGAACGGCCACTTTGCTCTGATCGCCAATCCAAGCGCGAACTATATTTCGATTCTAAGAATCGACTCGCAGCATAACGTTACCCTCAGCAGCACCAGGATTCCGGTTTCCAGTTGGCCCTGGGGAATAGATTTCACCTTCGATGGCTCTAAAGCCTACGTTACTGTTGCGGGATCAGAAACGCCCCCCAAAGGAGCATCGGGTATGGTCGCGGTGCTCAGCATCGATGCTAACGACAACGTTACCGACAGCGGCACTCGGATAACGATTCCGAACGGAATACCCTTGGCTCCTGGCTATAACGGAGGCGCCCCCGACATTGCGATCGCCGCGGACGGACGCGCGTATATCGGGAATAATGCAGCCAGCATCACCATGGTGGACACGAAAACCGACACGATCCTGGGGATCATCGCGGTTCCTAATCCCTCAGCCGTCGGCGTACCCAAATGAGAATTTCGTTGGCATCTTTCGCCCCCGTCACTGGCATTTTCTTTTTGCTGGCGCTGCCACTGCTGGCTGGCGGGCCGCAGCCCCCAACGCGCATCGGCGATGAGCGCGCCGTACCCCACCATTTACAGGATGACCAGGAATTCACTACTCCGCTGAAAGACCTGCTCGCGTACGGCAAGAAGCTGTTCATGGCCAACTGGACCGACCAGGATGGTGGCGGCCGTCCGTTGATGAAAGGAAACGGTACTGCGCTCTCGGATCCCTCGAAACCTCTAGTGGGCTCGCGGGCGTTCAATCGTCTCTCCGGCCCCGACGCCAACTCCTGCTACGGATGCCACAACATGCCTTACGGAATTCCCGGCGGAGGCGGGGATTTCGTTACCGGTGTGTTCGTGCTCGGGCAACGCTTCGATTTCTTAACGTTTGATTCATCGGACCGCGTCCCGACGCGCGGCGCAGTGGACGAGCAACAGAAGGCTGTGACTCTGCAGAATGCGGCCGACCTCCGCAGGACGACAGGCATGTTTGGCGCCGGATATCTGGAAATGGTGGCGCGCCAAATGACCGCCGACTTGCAGGCGATCCGCGATTCTCTCAAGCTCGGCGAAAGCAAGCAGCTCGTTAGCAAAGGAGTTTCATTCGGCTGGCTCACCCGCCGGAAAGATGGCACCTGGGACACATCAAAAGTCGAGGGTCTCCCGCGATTGAGCATCGTCGCGCCGACTCCAGTTGACCGGCCGACTCTGATTCTTCGTCCCTGGCATCAGGCCAGCAACATTGTCTCGTTGCGCGAATTTACCAATACCGCCTTCAATCAGCACCACGGAATGCAATCGACCGAGCGCTTCGGGATGGACACCGATGATGACGGCGACGGCATGAAGAACGAACTCACTCGCGCCGACATCACCGCGGCCACGCTATATCAAGCCACAATGGCTGTACCTGGGCGAGTGATCCCGAACGATCCGGAGATTGAAAAAGCGGTGTTGAATGGCGAGCACGTCTTCGAGAAAATTGGCTGCGCATCCTGCCATATTCCGAAATTGCCGCTTGATCGAAAGGGTTGGATCTACACCGAGCCTAATCCTTACAATCCCGCGCTCAATTTGCGCACGGGAACCACGAAAACGCTTTCGGTGGACCTGAATAATAAGGATCTGCCGTTGCCGCGATTAGCTCCAGATCCTGGAAATCCCGACGTAGTCTGGGTGCCCGCCTACACCGATTTCAAGCTGCATGACATCTGTGATCCGGCCGATCCAGGCGAACCACTCGACCAAAATCAAACCCCGTGGACGCCGAAGTTCCGGCAAGGCAACCGCCGCTTCCTCACCAAGCGTTTGTGGGGCTCGGCCAATGAGCCTCCATTTTTTCATCATGGATTGTTTGTGACGCTCCGACAATCTGTGCTGGCGCATTCGGGGGAAGCGCTCGCATCCCGCAAACAATTCCAGGGTTTGAAATCTTATGATCAGGACTCGCTCATCGAGTTCCTGAAAACTCTTCGGGTCCTGCCTCCAGGCACTCCTTATTTGATTGTCGATGAAAACTTCCAGGAGAAGCATTGGCCGCCGGCGCCGCTGATCTCTCAATCGAAATAGACAGATAAAAGTGAAAGGCAAACGCATCGAACCCGATGCCAGTTGTTGACATAGCCCGTACGACTCATACCCAGCTTCAAATCCCGGTCATTCCATAGAAAAAGAAACATAAACCTTTTGCCTCCCAGGCCGATAGACGTAAAGGGAAAAAAGCAGATGACGGATCTTGCCAATGCACTTTTGTGCATCGATGCCGAAGGCCGAATCGTATATGCCAACGAAACCGGATCCAGCTGGCTGCATTGCCGGCCCGGGGAAGTCACTGCGCTGTGGTTTTCCGCTCTGCCTCTCGGTGGCAAAACCAGCTGGCCGCAGGTTTGGACCGAGCTCCAAACCAACGGATCATGCAGCTTCGAGATTGAAGCTTCAGCCAATGGCGCGAAGAAGTCCACCGCTCACTGGGTACTCCACCATGTTCGATTTGCAGAAAGAGAATATGCGATCGCGTTTCTGCGCGACCTAGCGGATAAATCGAATGGGCAAGCGCTGCCATTCTCCAATCGGGCGGACTTCGAGGCTATCTTCCAGGGCGTTCAGTCCGGAGTCATGATCATCGATCCCGAAACCCATCGCATCGTCGACGCGAATCCCACCGCCATGCAGTTAATTGGCGCACCTCTCGAGGAGACGGTCGGCGCACTTTGCCACCAATTCGTGTGTCCGGCTGAAGTTGGCAAGTGCCCGGTAACGGACCTGGGACAAATCGTCGACAACTCCGAGCGCGTTCTTCTGACTGCCAACCATGAACGGCGTTCCATTATCAAAACCGTACGGCCAGTCGAACTGGACGGACGCCGTTACTTGCTCGAGAGTTTTTTCGATGTCACCGAGCAAAAGCGATCGGCAAGAGCTCTCGAACAGCGCACCTTATACCTCAACACTCTCATCGAAACCAATCCTCTGGGAACGGTCGTCCTCGACAAAGACGAACGTGTCGAGATGTCGAACTCAGCGTTCGAACAACTCTTTCTTTTTTCACGCCAGGAACTGCAGGGCAAAATCTTGCGCGAATTGATCGTTCCCCAGGAATTGGCGGAGGAGTCCACCGGCCTTATACAGGAGTGCATGGGGCGTAGAAATGTGCATGTCACCAGCCGCCGTCGCCGCAAAGACAATAGGCTCGTCGATGTTGAGATCTACGCCGTACCGCTCATCATTGGGGGCGAAACCCATGGCATTCTGGCGATTTACCAGGACATTAGCCGCCGACAGCAGATTGAAGCCGAGTTGCGCGAGAGCGAAACCCGATTCCGCACCGCCTTTAAGGACGCGCCCTACGGCATGTGTATGACCGATTTGAAAGGGTTTTATGTGGACGCAAACTCCGCCCTTTGCCGCATGCTCGGTTATTCCCGCGAAGAGCTTCTGACCCTACGATGGCAAATGCTCACCCATCCCGACGATCTCGAAGGATTCCGCGAGATGGCAATTCAGTTCGGCAAAGAAGCCGGCACAACCCTTGACCTGAACAGGCGTTGCCTGAACAAGCAAGGAAAAATCGTCTGGGTGCATTTGAATATCTCGCTCGTAAAAGATGCCCTGGGCAATCCCTCCCACTACATCACCCACGTTGAAGACATCACCGAACGCAAGCGAGCAGACGAGGCCCGGGCATTCTTGGCGTCTCTGGTCGAGTCCTCGCAGGATGCGATCATAGGCATGAATCCGGAAGGCGTGGTGATGAGCTGGAACCGCGGAGCGACTGAGCTCTACGGTTACAGCTCGGAAGAAATGGTGGGAAAGTCGGTCGCCGTGCTAATTCCGCCCGATTCCCTGGACCGACTGTCACAATTTCTCGAACAAATCCGCCGGGGAGAAAGCATATCGGGATACGAGACCCATCGCATCCGCAAGGACCGCAGGCGGGTACATGTTTCGCTATCGCTTTCACCGGTCTTCGATGCAGCCCGACAAATTACCGGACTGGTGAGCATTGCCCGCGATATTACCCAGCGCAAGCAGGCGGAGCAGGCGCTGCTTAGCAGCGAAGAAAAATTCCGCCAGTTAGCGGAAAATATCAGCGAAGTATTTTGGATGATGCCTTCGTCAGGCCACGAAATTACTTATGTGAGCCCGGCCTACGAGCAAGTTTGGGGCCGGACCTGCGAAGAACTATATCGCAACCCGATGGCTTGGTCCGAGTCCATCCACCCCGATGACCGCGCAACCGCGCTTGCAATTTTTGAGAAACAGTTGGCCGGCGAGCAAATCGACTCCATCTACCGCATACGCACCGGTGACGGAGAGCAACGTTGGATTCGCGACCGCGCCTTTCCCGTGCGCGACCAGAGCGGGCAGTTGACCCGCATTGTGGGACTTGCCGAAAACATAACTGCGCGCAAGGAGGCCGAGGAAAGCCTGCGGGCTTCGGAAGAACGCTACCGCGAACTATTCGAAAATGCCAGCGACCTGGTGTACACCTTCGACCTCGATTTGCACATCACCTCTCTGAACCGTCTGGCTGAGCAAACCATCGGGTATTCGCGGGACGAAGCTCTGCAAATGAACCTGCGGCAACTTCTCGACCCTCAGCAAGGCCAGCGTCTGCAGCGAGCCATTGAACAGCTAGTCGCCGCTCGCGCGCCAACAAAAATCGAATTGGACATCAGAGCCAAGGATGGCCAACGGCTCAAGCTCGAAATGAATCCCCGCCTGATCTATCGCGAGGGTAAGCCTTTCGGAATCCAGGCCATTGCGCGCGACATCACGGGACGTGACGTGGCCGAAGTGGAACTGCGTCAGGCGCAGAAGTTGGAATCGGTGGGCAGGCTGGCCTCCGGTATCGCTCACGAAATCAACACGCCGATCCAGTTTGTGGGGGATAACGTACGGTTTCTCCAAGATGCATTCGGCGGGTTGCAGTCAGTACTTAAAAAGTTTCAGGAGCTGTGTAAATCCACACAGGAGATGCGCTCGGGGCCGCAGTTTGCCAGCGAACTCGACCGCATTGCAGCCGAATCGGATAGTGATTACCTGCTGAAAGAAATTCCCAAGGCGCTGGGCCAGACCCTGGATGGGGTTGAGCGGGTCGTGACCATCGTGCGCGCCATGAAAGAATTTGCTCATCCCGAAAGTAAAGGCTTGCAGCCTGCCGACTTGAATAAGGCGCTTGCCAATACTTTGACGGTTGCGCGCAACGAATTGAAGTACGTCGCGGAGGTGGAAACCAAATTCGGCGAACTGCCGCCGGTAGTCTGCAGCGTCAGCGACATGAACCAGGTCTTCCTCAATTTACTCGTCAATGCGGCCCACGCCATCGCCGATGTGGTGAAAGACAGCGGTGAGAAAGGGAAAATTCGCGTATCTACGTCGCTCGAGGATTCATCCGCAGTGATTGCGATTTCCGATACCGGCACCGGCATCCCGGAAAGCATTCGCGATCGTATCTTTGATCCTTTTTTCACCACCAAGGAGGTCGGTCGCGGCACCGGTCAAGGACTAGCTATTGCCCGCTCTGTAGTCGATCGCCACAAGGGCACGCTGACATTTGAAACAGCGGCGGGCAACGGGACGTGCTTCTATGTCCGGCTGCCGATTGCCAGTTCCGAAGCCCAAGAGACCCCTTGAACTCGGAGAAACTCTCGTACTCTCCTATCCATAATGTGATTCCGGAAATTTTCCGATATTTGTAAAGGCGGGATTGTGTCCCCCGGGGTGGTTTCGCAGTGGGTGCTACCAGCCAGAAGGCCATCACGTGCGATGAGAATGCGCGCGATTCGGATCGTGCGGCTGAGCTATTCATCAACTCTGTGCCCTCCATCTTGATCGGCGTCGATGCGCAGGGTCGCGTGAACCGCTGGAATCGAGCCGCGGCGCAGACCTTTGATCTGGAAGAGAAAGACGTGCTGGGCAAGCCTTTGTCCAATTGCGGAATCCATTGGCTGAACTCGGAGATTGATTCCAGGATCAAGGATCTGCTGCTCTCTCCGCGAAGGTTCATTTGGGATGGCGTGCAGTTCGAGAAGAACGGCGAGTCTCATCTTCTCGGCATGACTGTCGATTCCATCAGGTCCCCATCCAGCGCCCGGACCGAGCTGTTGATTGTAGGCTCCGATATCACCTCAAGGAAAAGAACGGAAGATGAATTGCGGGCGAAGACCACCTTCTTCGAAGCCCAAATCCAGGCAACGATTGACGGCATTCTGGTAGTCGATGGAAACGAGAATATCGTCCTGCGCAATGAAAGATTCAACGAGTTGTTCGACGTCCCGGAGTGGCTACGCAACACCAAGTGCGATGCTCCCATCTTGCAGCATGTAGTTGGACAAGTCGAAGATCCAGAGCGCTTCCTCGAAGAGGTCAAGTATCTCTACGCGCACCGGGAAGATAAAAGCCGCGACGAAGTCAGACTTCGGAACGGGCACGTGCTTGACCGCTATTCCTCTTCTGTTTTTGGAACCGACGGCACGTACTACGGCAGGATTTGGACTTTCCGCGATATTACCGAGCGCGATCGGTATGAAGATGCCTTGCGGCAGCTGTCAGTTGCGGTCGAACAGAGCCCGGTATCCGTTCTCATCACCGATCCCAAAGGCAACATCACTTACGTCAATCGCCGCTTCACCGAATCTACGGGATACAGCTATGAAGAAGTCATTGGACGCAACCCAAGGCTGCTGAAATCCGGTCACACCAGCCCGGAGGAGTATCGGCAGTTATGGCAGGCGATCACCCGGGGCGAGGAATGGCGCGGCGAACTTCGCAACAAGAAAAAGAATGGCGATCTTTATTGGGAATCCGCCGTCATCTGCGCAATTCGCACCAGCACCGGCGAGACTTCGCACTTCCTGGCGGTGAAAGAAGACATCACCGACCGAAAAATCGCGGAGGAGCATTCCCGCCAGGCGCAAAAGCTCGAGGCCATCGGGCAACTGGCCGCCGGCATCGCCCACGAAATCAATACCCCAATCCAGTTCGTCGGCGACAATCTCCGCTTCATGAAGGACGCCTGCTCCGGACTCGAGTCCCTCATTTCACTGGTGGAGTCGCTGAAGGGAGGTCCCATAGCGGCAGATGTGTTGCAGCAACTGCACCGGATCCTTCAGGAAACAGATTTCGTCTACCTGCGCTCGGAAATCCCTCTTGCCCTCGAGCAATCGCTCGAAGGAATCAGCCGCGTGGCCAAAATCGTGCGCGCCATGAAGGAATTCTCCTATCCCGGATGCGAGGAGAAACAACCGGCAGACATCAATCAGGCCATCCTGACCACTCTCACTGTGTCGCGAAACGAATGGAAGTATGTGGCTGACGTAGAGACGGTTCTACAGCCCGA
>DATIYR010000073.1:0-3551 GCA_035517535.1 Terriglobales bacterium | reverse complement strand
GTCGAAAAGATAGTCATCTTATACCCGGAATAGATCCAACCTTGAGCCTTTGCGTGCGCCCCAGCGGCATCGCCTGCCGCCAGCGCGGCAACAAAGTCCTTCGAATTCGGAAGAGCCGAGAGTAGCGAAATCGGGCCATGGCAGAGCACTGCCGTCGGCTTGGATGTTTTATGAAAGTGTCTCAGGACGGCGCCAGCGTCGGGATCGTCGAGAAGATCCATCATCGGGCCATGGCCGCCGGGGACGAAGACGGCGTCATATTGATCCAGGCCCGATGCGATGACATCCGAGATACGAGTTGGATTTTTGAGCCCAGTCAGCGTGTCGCGGAATTTTAGATAGTCCTGAAGCTTAGCTTCGTCCCCGCCGAAGAAATCGGCAACAGCTGAATGGACATCCATTTGCGGCGTATTGCCTTTGGGATTGGCGAAGGTGATTTCGTAGCCCTCCTTCATCAGAGCACGAACCGGAACTGTCAGCTCGTTGAGGTAGTAGCCAGCGCCCTTGTAAACCTTGCCATCTTTCAAGGGCAAGCCATGACCGCTCGAGACTAGCACCAGTATTTTTCCGTTTGCTGCCATGTTGTTCTCCTTTTCCGAAATCGAGTCTGTTTTCCTGAATAGAGGCCAGCGTCAGGACCGGCTACCGCGGTTGATCCCCATCCGGCCCGAGCGTTAACCGTAGATTTGATCGGTGCTCTGTCCGACTTCGATGATGTAACCGTCGGGATCGCGGATGTAGCAGCGAATCTCGCCGTACTTGGGGATCGGCTCAGTGATGAACTCCGCTCCTCGACTTTTCCATAACTTGTAGCAGGCTTGAATATCCGTAACCCGAAAATTCATAAAGCTGTTAATGTGATTCGGGTCAGGGACGCTGAGCGTTACCGTCGGCTTATCCGCGGTTGGCCCGCCGCCAACGTTTAGAATCATCCAGATATTCGCAAGCTGAAGGTAGCCAGGCGCGTTGCCGTCACCCAGGCTCAGAATGCGAGCGCCGAAAACCTTTTCGTAGTAGTGGGCCGATCGCGCGATGTCGGTGACGGTGAGAAAATGGGCGATGCTGATCCCCTCGCGCGGGGGCATCTCATAGCTCTTCTGTTCGACGGTTACGCTGCTCTTCTCTTCGACTTGTACGCTGTTCATGGGTGACTCCAATCTCAATGTCATTAAAAATACGGTGTCCGGTGAGTTCCGGTTTCTGATGGATCTGTGACTACTGGTTGAAATGCTTACGACTGCTCCGATGGGCGGCAGGTTCATTAGGCCAGAAGTGCCACGACGAGTCTATTAGACGAACGTATCGACCAATACCAAAGTATGGATTGAACAAATGGGTAAAGAGGGGACGTACTCTGTTTCGCGAGCCGCAATAAGAAGGTGTTTCAATACCATCGTACAATTGATTCGCCAGCGCGCCTCGGGTTTAACTTCTTCGTCACCGCGCAAAGGAGATGAAATATGAAAGCAGTTGTTGTCCATCAATATGGCGGTCCTGAAGTACTCAAGTTTGAGGACTATCCCGACCCGGTCCCGGGCTCGGGCGAAGTGCTGGTGCGGGTCGCCGCCAGCAGCGTGAATCCGATCGATTACAAGCGGCGTGCTGGATTGACCAAGGATTTTTATCCCATGACATTCCCGGGCCTCATAGGAGTGGACATGGCGGGAACCGTGGTGAAGATTGGGTCGGGTGTGGAAGGTTTTTCCGTCGGCGACCAGGTGTTCGCCATGGCGGACAATACCTACGCCGAACTTTGCGTAGTGAAAGCCGCGATTTTGGCGAAAGTTCCCAGGGGACTCGATTTGATCCAGGCAGCGGCGCTGCCGCTGGTGACGACGACCGGCAATCAGCTCATGTCCGCTACGGGAATCAGAGCGGGCCAGACGGTTCTTGTTGTGGGCGCCGCTGGAAATGTGGGGCGTTCGGCGGTGTTCACCGCCAAGCAACAAGGCGCGACTGTGATCGCAGGGATTTTGAAGAATCAGATGCAGATGAATGACACAAAAACGATCGGCGCGGACCAGATTGTCGCAACCGACGATGACACGGCGATGGCGAATCTTCCTCCGCTCGATGCGGTGGCGGATGCGGTGGGAGGAAGAACCGCCGAAAAGCTGATCGCCAAAGTCAAGGCGGGAGGCGTGTATGCATCAGTTGTCGAACTGCCGAAGAACGCCGCGGAATATCCGTCTGTGAAGGTGGTGCATGTATTCTCAAAATTTGATAGAAAGACCCTCGAGTTCATGGCCGAAGCAGTGCGCGATGGCAAGCTGGTGATTCCGATCAGCCAGAAGCTGCCACTCAGTGAAGCGGCCGAGGCGCAAGCAGCGGCAGAAAAAGGTGCCGCCGGGAAGATTTTGCTGGTGGCTTGAGGTTTTGGCTCCGTTTTCTTCGCTTTAAAATTTCAAATCGGCTGAATTCATGCAAAAAGTCCTGCAACTCGATCCGAGCGACAACGTTCTGATCGCTCTCACTGACCTCAAACCAGGCGAGGAAGTGCAGTTCAATGGATCGCAGTATTCGCTGGTTTCGCGCGTTCCCGCGAAACACAAGTTTGCGACCGAAGATCTCACGCCGGGATCCCGGGTCACGATGTACGGGGTCCTGGTTGGCAAGACTACTCAGACGGTCCGTCGCGGCGAAGTGTTGACACTCACGAACCTGAAACACGAAGCGCTGCCGTTCCGCGAGAAGACTGGCGAGTTTCATTGGAAGGTCCCCGATGTCTCAAGCTGGAAGGAACGTAAGTTCTTAGGCTACCGGCGCTCCGATGGGCAGGTTGGCACGCGCAATTACTGGATCATCGTTCCTCTAGTTTTTTGCGAGAACCGCAACATTTTGAATCTGAAGCAGGCGTTTGAGGAGGAACTCGGCTTCACCGCGCCCGTTCAATATCGTCAGCAGGTGGCTGAGTTGGCGCGTCTTTACCGGGAAGGGAAGAACGATCAGATCAAGATCGATGCGGTTCCGGCGAACGGGCACGGTAGCCAGCGCGAGAAACTGTTTCGGAACGTCGATGGTATTCGTTTCCTTCTGCACGAGGGCGGTTGTGGCGGCACCAGAGAAGATTCCACGAATCTCTGCGGGCTGATCGCCGGCTATATTCATCATCCCAATGTTGCCGGAGCCACGGTGCTCAGCCTCGGCTGTCAGCACGCGCAGATCAGCATCCTGCGCGAGCAATTGAAGCTGCGTGATCCCAAGCTCGACAAGCCGGTCTTAATCTTCGAGCAGCAGAAAAGCGGATCGGAATTCGCCATGATTTCCGAGGCGATACGACGAACGTTCGAAGGATTGGTTGAGGCCGACAAGGCCGAGCGCACGGCTGCCGATCTCTCGAATCTCTGCGTCGGGCTGAAATGCGGTGGATCGGATGGATTTTCCGGCCTCTCCGCGAATCCAGGGATCGGTCATACATCTGACCTTCTCGTTGCGCTCGGCGCGCGAACCATTCTTTCCGAGTTCCCAGAGTTGTGCGGGGTGGAGCAGGAGTTGATCAACCGCGCGGCTTCAAGCGAGGTTGCTGATCGATTCATTCATTTGATGCGCGC
>DATIYR010000072.1:0-16112 GCA_035517535.1 Terriglobales bacterium | reverse complement strand
GACGAAGAACGCAAGGAGCGCGAGAACCTGCGCATCCTGCGTGAGAAATATCATCTCGATGAATCGGCAACGGGCGTAGTCAATCGCGAGGACATCGAAGATGTGGTTTCGCGCTGGACCGGCGTTCCCATCGCTTCGATTAAAGAAGAGGAATCGCAGAAGCTGCTGCGCATCGAAGAAGAGCTGCACAAGCGCGTCATCTCGCAGGATAAATCGATTAGCGCTTTGGCCCGGGCCATTCGTCGCAGCCGCGCTGGACTGAAGAATCCGAACCGGCCAATCGGATCTTTCTTATTCTTAGGTCCGACTGGTGTTGGTAAGACCGAAGTTGCCCGAACTCTCGCGCAATTCATGTTCGGCACCGAGAAGTCGCTCATCCGCTTCGACATGTCCGAATTCATGGAGAAGCACTCGGTCTCGAAGCTGATCGGTTCGCCTCCGGGATACGTGGGCTACGAAGAGGGCGGCCAGCTCACCGAGCGCGTGAAGCGCGCGCCGTATTCAGTCGTGCTGCTCGATGAAATTGAGAAGGCGCACCCGGATGTATTCAACATTCTGCTGCAGGTGTTTGAAGACGGCCAGCTCACTGACGGCCTCGGCAACACGGTCGACTTCAAGAACACGATCATCGTGATGACTTCGAACATTGGCGCCCGGCACTTGCAAAAGCGCGAGGGCCTGGGCTTCCAGTCGACGAAGGAAGATGCGATTGCAGACAAGGTCGAGGAGTTGGTCAAGAACGAAGTAAAGCGCACGTTCAACCCTGAGTTCCTGAACCGGTTGGACGAAATCATCATCTTCAACGCGCTGAATGAGAACGACCTCATCCAGATTCTGGAGCTCATGGTCACGCAGCTCAACGCGAACCTGGCGCAGAAGTCGATTACAGTCACGGTTGCGGACGAGGCCAAGAAATGGATCCTGAACCAGACGCTCACCGATCGCAGCTACGGCGCTCGTCCGCTGCGCAGGGCCTTGCAGAAGTACATCGAGGACCCGCTCTCGGAGGCGCTGATCCAGGGCACGATTACAACTCGCCCCGCGTTCATCGAAGTCTTCCTCGAGGACAACAAGTTGTTCTATCGCCCCGTGGACGCGAAAGAAAACGAGGGCGTGCTGCTGTACGAGAATTAAAACTCGCGGTGCGAGTTTTATCCTGAGGGAAGGCTTGGGGTCCTGACGCGCGGACTTTGCGCGTCGGGCAAGCCGGAGCCGAAGGATCTCCTACCATTAGCGAAGCCGCCAGCGAAAGCTGGCGGCTTTTGATTTCGTGAGGAAAAGGACGTACCGAGGTGGGTGGAGATATAAAAACTAGGACGGGGCAGTCTCGCCCTCCGACAAAAATCTGTTGTGGCGTTTGAGATAGGCGATCGCCATTTCAAACGTTCTTGGATCCTCGTTACCGAGTGCGATGAACGTGTTGCATCGCGGGTGTACGAGGCCGCGAACCTTCATCGTCATGTGGCAGTGATCGATGACCCACCCTGCACTGAGGGGTTCCTCACAGATTGCGCATCGACCTTTTTGGGAGTCGAGCATTTCATGATACTGCTCCGCAGTGAGTCCGAATTTTTTCAAACGGATCTCGAACAACTTTCCGATCGCTTGCGGTGATCGAAGTATGCGAAGCAGATCGTTTTGATCTAGTGCGCCCTTTGCGTTCGGTTTCCTTCCGGCTCCCGGTCTTCTTCCGCCTCTTGGCATGCTTCTCACGTTGACACTATCGTGCGCGGTGAAAAGTAACTAACTAGTAATACAAATGTGCCTTGATCTGACGCTACCTTCTGGGTTTTTCATCATCGGCAAAACGAGTACTGAAGTCTTACTCCGTGGAAGAGCGGCCATTTATGGCCGCGTTAGAATGACTACGTGACGTCAACGCGGCCCTGAAAGGACCGCTCTTCCACGGTGACGGAAAAGCAGATTCCCAGATGACATCAGACAGAAGATTTGAGATTGGCCAGATAAATGTCGAGAGCGTTCTCAGGAATGCCTTCACCTCGGTCGAGTTGATCGAGCCCGCGTTGAATTTTGATTTCAATCGCATGTCGATTTTCCGCCACCCGCCGATGTTGCTCTTCCCGCGTTTCAAACAATCGAAGCAGATTGCGCATTCGGATGTTCATTTCACCCAGCTTAGCATTGGAGTGTGGTTGGAATCTGCTGTTCCTGATCCAAAAACTTGATCCCCGTGGAAGAGCGGCCATTTATGGCCGCGTTGGCACGATTGCGGACGTTAACGCGGCCCTGAAAGGGCCGCTCTTCCACAGCGAACTGCAGATTCCTCGGACCTGAAGGTCCTCGGAATGACAAGATGTAAGAAGTTGAGACTGTACGAATCGATGTGACCTGCGACGCATCCGCATCATCTACCAACCATGCCCGACAAAATCAATCTCGCGCACAAATTCTCGCAAATTCACGAATACTGGAAGCCCTACATCGCGGGCGAACTCAATGGACAACTGGTCAAGCTCGACAAGCTGAAGGGCGAATTCGTCTGGCATCATCACGAGAATGAAGATGAGATGTTTCTGGTGGTGAAGGGGAGATTTCGGATTGAGTTCAGGGACAATCCCGGTCACAACCAAAACATGGCGGACAAGAGTGTCCGCCCCACATCAAATCAAGCCACACGGACCGTTCAGCTCGAGGAGGGCGAGTTCATCATTGTGCCGCGCGGAGTCGAGCACAAGCCCGTCGCTGACGAAGAGTGCTGGATACTGCTCTTCGAGCCGGCATCGACCCTGAATACCGGAAACGTTGTGCACGAACTCACGCTGCGGGAGTTGGAAAAAGTCTAGAGCTTTCGTCTGACCTGAGTTGGGCGTGCAAGGGCGGCACTTTCAGGGCCGCGTAGGCTGGATTCCCACACTGCGTGGCCGCAGAAGGGCCGCTCTTGCATTCCCACTACAGAGGCGAGCCCGGACTCTCGAATGCCAAGAGCACCAGAGGCTCGTGGCTTGGGGCAGCTGGCGTTCTGCTCCTGCTCACGACCACCCACGCGATCAGCGCAATCAGAATCGCCGCTGCGATGATGACCAGGGTTATCGGCCAGGGATTAGTGCGTTTTCGAGTCAGGACCAGATGAGCGTGGTCGTCTGCGGGATTGCGCTGCTCAGGCGGAAATTCGGGGTTGGTTGCCATTTGCTTTGCCTCGGTTCAGTACCGGTTGTCGGAGTCCTGCCTTTGTGATGACCTCACGGCAAGCCGCGATGCTCCGCGGCCGGCACAATCGAGAGCATCCGGCGCAAACAGCACGCTACGCCGAAGCCGCAATCGTAAGCAGCGCGCTCGGACAGAAAAAAACGCGACGGGAATCCGGAGATTTGATCCCGAATTCCGTCGCGCAAGTTGCAATAATCCAAGTTGCAATAATCAATGTGGGCGGTTGTAATCGTTGTCCCAGTTATAGTGGTCCCAGTCACGATCGCTGCGCCACTGATGACTCTGGGGGTCGTACCATCCGTGGGCTTCGGTGTAGCATCGCTGCCACTCATTACTCAGCCTCTCTTTGGCTTCCTGCGCCTGGTGGCTTTCTCTGCCGTGCGCGCGAACTTCCGCGCGGTAGTGGTCATGGGCTTTTTCCACTCTGCTCTGGCAACGCGCGCGAGCATCCTCGGCGTGTGATTTTGGAGCAGTCGCGAGAATCAGAGCTCCGGCCATTGCGAGTGCCGCAACCAGGTTCCCGAGTTTCAAATGTTTCATTCCTTTTACCCTCCTGTGTGTTGGCGAACGCAGTTCAGATAGGCTGATGCAGTACGGGGTTGCTCCTAAGGAAGGTGTGGCGAACCTGTAGACGCGACCTCAGCATTTAAAATCGCAGCGTGGAAAAAGTTGCTTCACGCGAGTTCCAGACACGCAGGCAGTTCAGGCCGCGCCGTTTCCTTTCGGGCGGGCACATCCAGACGCTGGCCAGTTTCCTGCTTCCTCGGCGCATTTCGCTGCTGAAATCCGACGAGCGACTCATTGAAGTTGAGCCGGGTATTCACGTGCTTTGCCATTGTCACTGGCAGTCGCACCGCGAAAGTGCACTCACCGTGATCGTTGTTCACGGGCTTGAGGGATCGACGGAATCGAAATACATGCTTGGAATCGCTGAAAAAGGGTTGGCGGCGGGAATGAACGTGGTGCTCATGAATCAGCGCACCTGCGGTGGCACCGACCATCTTGCGCCCACGCTTTATCACTCCGGCCGCTCCGCAGATGTGATGGCGGTGACGAAAATGTTGATCAAAGACGATGCACTTTCTCGCGTAGCGCTTTGCGGATTTTCCATGGGCGGAAATCTGGTTTTGAAAACTGCGGGCGAGTGGGGAAGTGGCGGGCCGGGAGAGTTTTGTGCAGTCGCAGGGGTCTGTCCCTCGGTTGATTTGGCAGCATCCGCCGACGCGCTGCATAAGCCAGGGAATCGACTCTACGAACAGTATTTCCTGTGGAAGTTGAGGTCGCACATGCGCGGTAAGGCGCAATGCTTTCCGGGGAAGTACGACCTGGCGCGCATGCGTGGGATTCGCAGCCTGCGCGAGTGGGATGACAAAATCACCTCGCCGTATTGCGGCTTCGAGGGCGCGGACGATTACTATGCGCGCGCGGCGGCGGCGAATGTGCTCGACCGAATCGCTGTGCCGGCGTTTATTCTGTATGCTCGCAATGATCCGTTCATCCGAATTTTGCCCGAAACGCGCCGGAAAATTGATGCGAACCCCAACATAACTTTCGTCGAAACCGAAGATGGGGGCCATTGTTCATTCATCGGCGAACGCGCAGGTGACGATGGTCATTTCGCGGAACACGCCGTGGTCGATTTCTTCAAGTCCGTCGCGTGAACTTGCGGCTGGTTTTAGCCGTATCTGTAAGCATGAGCCCGGTGCAGGCGGAAACCGAAATAACTCATGCCGGAGCAAGCCGGAATAACAGAGTCCGGGCTTGCAATCCTGTAAAATCAGCGCAAGTGCAACGTGTTCGGGGCATCATCGTTGCAGGAGCGCTCGCGCTGCTCGCGCTGGCGTCGTCCACCTTTGCGCTCGCGGAGCCAGTCTCACAGCTTCATCCTTCGAATTACGTCAATGATTTTGCCCACGTGCTGCAGCCACAAACGGAAGATCAACTCAATGATCTTTGCTCGCAGATCGATCAAAAGGCCCATGCCCAAATCGCGGTTGTGACCATCAACACGCTCGATGGCGAGCCGATTGAAAGCTACGCCGTCGATCTTTTTCAAAAGTGGGGGATCGGAAATAAATCCACTGACCGCGGCGTGCTGATTTTGATTGCGATCAAAGACCATCGCTATCGCACCGAAGTTGGTTACGGTCTTGAACCCATTCTTCCCGACGGCAAAGTCGGCGGCATCTGGCGCGAGGCGTTGCCGCTGCTGAAACAAGGCGATTACGATGCCGCAATCACGCAGACAACCCAAAAAGTGGCAGGCGTGATTGCGCAGGATGCCGGACTGACGCTAACCGGGATCAGCTCGAATTCTAGTGAACGTTCGCCGCCAGACTCGCACGGTGGCAGGATCAGAACAATAGTCATTTTGGTCGTACTTGCGATCTTAATTTTTGGGTCAACGCGCCCTGGCACCTTTTTATTGTGGTGGCTGTTCGCGGGAGGGCAGCCGTTTTCAGGCCGAGGCTATGGCGGTGGCTTCGGTGGCGGTGGTTGGGGTGGTGGCGGTTTCGGCGGAGGCGGTGGCTTCGGGGGTTTTGGCGGCGGCATGTCCGGCGGGGGTGGCGCGAGCGGGGGCTGGTGAGGAGAAAATTTATGGCGAATGGTTCCAAACACGAAGCTCTGCTGAATGAATTCGTCGACAAGCTTCGCAACGCAGCCGGTGACAATCTGACCTCGGTCATCCTCTACGGGTCGGCCGCAGACGGCGAGTTCCACGCGCAATACTCCGATCTGAACCTGCTCGCGATCGTGCGCGATGCGTCATTTGCCGCGCTCGGACGAATGGCCGATGCAATCGAGTGGTGGCAAAAGAAGAAGCATCGTCCGCCGCTGGTGCTTACCGAAAGCGAATTAAAGAACTCCACTGACGTTTTCTCGATTGAGTTCATCGACATGAAGCAGCGGTACCACGTGCTCTATGGGCAAGATGCTCTTCGCGACCTGGCTGTGCCGATGCAGTGGCACCGGGCGCAACTGGAATATGAAGTGCGAGAGAAGTTGTTTCTGCTGCGTCAACATCTTTTGCTGGCCGGAACGCACGACAAGTCGCTGTGGGAAGTGATGCTGAATTCTCTTTCGTCATTCACCACCTTGTTTCGTCATGTGCTGATCGAAATGGGCGAACCGGGGCGGAAGCATTCGCGCGAAGCGGTGCAGGAGCTGGGTTCGCGGCTGAACTTTGATGCATCCGTATTCGTACAATTAATCGAGATTCGTGCGCAAAGTTTAGATCGCAAGCGACTGGCGGCGGCGGATGTCGCAGCAAAATACCTGGCCGCTATTGAAAAAGTTACCGATGCAGTAGATACAATGCAGAGTTCTCCCGCGAGTTCAGGCCGGTAAAAGCCGCGGAGGCGTCTGCAGCCAAGAGGGTCGGGTAGGCGAGAAGTGCGCGAGAGATAAAGGAGAGGTCATGAGTAAGCTTGCCATTGTAGTGATCACGATTCTGGTTTTAGCAGCACTTTCGTTCGGCAAATACGTAAGCGTGAAGAACACGTTGATCGCAAAAAATGAAGCGGTGAAAACGGCGTGGTCACAGGTTGATATTGTCCTGCAGCGGCGCGCCGATTTGATTCCGAATCTGGTCGAGACGGTGAAGGGATATGCCAAGCAGGAGCAGACCGTGTTCGGCGACATCGCAAAGGCGCGCAGCCAACTGCTCGCTGCGAACACGCCGCAGGATAAAATCGCCGCCAACGGCCAGCTGGATGGCGCGCTCGGCAGGCTCTTGCTGATCGTTGAAAATTATCCCGAGTTGAAGTCCAATGAAAATTTCCTGCGTTTGCAGGACGAGCTGGCCGGCACGGAAAATCGGATCGCAGTAGAGCGGCAGCGTTACAACGACGCGCTGCGCGACTACAACGTTTACGTGCAGCAGTTCCCCAACAGCATGTTCGCGGCGAATCTCGGGTTCAAGCCGAACAACGCTTACTTCGCGGCTTCCGAGGCGTCGCGCGAAGTTCCCAAGGTGAACTTTTCTACGCCTGCTCCGCAGCCCGCGCACTAAAAGTGAGCAGCTTCGGTTATGCTGTTAGCTCGCTATGAACGAAGAGCCGGTTTCAACTTCAGGCGCCGCGCAATCGCCATCGTCGCTAACGACCGTTGCCCCCGCGTGGCACACCATTGTCGTCGTACTGATCATGCTGACGATTTCGGCGCTGAGCTACTACTCTCAGGGTCTCGCGCCCGTGCGCGGAGCACGCGGCCACATCGCAAATTACATTGCCGCAATCGTGATGGAATGGGTCGTGTTTGGGTTCATCTGGTTCGGCCTGCGGCTTCGCAAACAGCATCTTCGCGTACTCCTCGGTGAGCGCTGGGGCGGCGGGAAGGCCATTTTTCGTGACATCCTCATCGCCATCGCATTTCTTATCATCGCAAACCTTGTGCTCAGCGCGATTGGACATCTGCTCAAAGCCGCACCCCCCGCGGCGGTGAAAAATCTTCTGCCGCACGGGAAAAGAGAAATTGTGGTTTATTTCCTGCTCACCATCACCGCCGGAATTTGCGAAGAGACTATCTTTCGCGGATATTTTCAGCGGCAGTTTTCGGCCTGGTTCAAGAGCGTCACGGCAGGAGTGGTTTTGCAGGGGATCATCTTTGGCGCATCGCACGGCTACCAGGGAGCAAAATTCATGTTCATCATTTTTGTTTACGGCGTGATGTTCGGAATTTTGGCCTTCTGGCGGCGCAGTCTCCGCCCCGGAATGTTTTCTCATTTCATGCAGGATTTTGGCGCGGGCCTGATTGGCGGACACTACCTGAAATGAGAGAATTGCGGAACTCGAGAACGACTGCGCTTCTTGCTGCGTTCTTCCTCGTCCCCCTTGTAATCGCGCTCGCGCAACAATCCTCGCCGCCTGCTCCTGTCCACCTGATCGCTGAGCAGGACCATCAGCGCATGATCGATTTGTTGCACATCAAATCAATCCGGCCCGGAGCTGATGGCGATCCGAAGTCGCCTCACGCGGCCAACTACGATGAATCCAAAGCCGGGCCGTTTTCGAAACTCCCCGACCCGTTGCGATTGGACAATGGCAAGGAAGTAAAAACGGCAAAACAATGGTGGAGCGAAAGACGACCGCAGATTGCCGAGCTCTTCGATCGCGAAATTTACGGGCGAGTTCCGCCGAACACGCCGAAAGTGAATTGGGAGGTTCTAAGCACGACGAAAGAAATGAATGGAGACATTCCGGTCATAACCAAGAAGCTGGTCGGGCACGTGGATAATTCGGCATACCCGGCCATTACCGTGAGCATTCAGCTCACGGTGAGCACTCCGGCGGATGCCCGCGAGCCGGTTCCGGTGATCATGGAACTCGCCCTCAGCCCTGAAGTCCTGGCGCAACTCAAAAAGCGTTTCCCTCAGTTCTTTCAGCAAGAGACGGGTCCGACATGGCAGCAGCAGGTGCTTGCCAAAGGATGGGGGTACGCGGAATACATTCCGACCAGTGTGCAGGCCGATAACGCGGAAGGTCTTACCGAAGGAATCATCGGCCTATGCAATAAGGGCCAGCCCCGCAAACTGGATGACTGGGGCGCGCTGCGGGCGTGGGCCTGGGGTGCGAGCCGCGCACTGGATTACTTCGAAACCGACAAATCAGTCGATGCAAGGCGCGTGGGAATTGAGGGTCATTCGCGCTATGGTAAAGCAGCACTCGTCGCCATAGCTTACGACCAGCGGTTTGCAGTGGGGTTCATCAGTTCATCTGGCGAAGCCGGCGCAAAACTTTTCCGTCGCAATTTCGGCGAGCAGATCGGCAATATCGCCGGCGGTGAGTATTACTGGATGGCGGGAAACTTCATCAAGTACGATGGCCCGCTCACTGAAAATGACTTGCCGGTCGATCAGCATGAACTCATCGCACTTTGTGCGCCGCGGCCGGTGTTCGTTAGCGCAGGCACCGTCGAAAAGGGCGACGGATGGGTGGATGCAAAAGGAATGTTTCTCGCCGAGGTCGCTGCCGGCGCAGTCTATCGTTTACTCGGCAAAAAAGATTTGGGTGCGAGCGAATTTCCGCCGGTCGGAAGTGCGCTGATCGATGGCGATCTCGGCTTCCGCCAGCATACGGATGGTCACACGCCCGGGCCGAACTGGCCCACGTTTATCAGTTTCGCCGCGCGCTACTTCCAATCCGGCAATCAGGCGACTGCTGAACGATAGGCTCCTGCAATCAGGCGCAGAACTACGAGACCGAACTTACGATGCTTCCTGCGCCGGAGCTGGAGCGAAGCACCCTTTCGCAGCCAGGACCGTATTGCAATGGATCGTGACCGTATCCTCGACGCGATGCGCATATCCCCCGGCGTAGGTGACCATGACCGGAATGCCTCGCGCCTTGGCGATCTGAAAGACGAGCTCATCGCGCTTTTTCAGACCTTCAATTGTGAGCGCGAGCCCGCCGAGCTGGTCTTCGCGATAAGGATCGGCGCCGGCGATGTAGCAAATCAAATCCGGCGTGAACTGCCGCAGGCCGGAGCTGAGCGCGTTGTCGAGCCACGCGAGGTAGTCGTCGTCGGCAATGCCATCGGGTAGATCGACATCGATCGACGAAGGCGGCTTCCACGCCGGATAATTATTTTCCTGATGCAGGGAAATCGTGAACACGTCGCCGGCATGAGCTCCGCGCATTAAGTGTTTCTTGCCCAGTGTCGCCGGTCCCACCGAAGGCAGCGGTTCGCTCATAGTGCGGGTTCCGGCAAAAATTGCCGCCGTACCGTTGCCGTGATGCACATCGCAATCGACGGTCATTGCGGTGTGAATTTTGTTGTCGCGCTGCATGCGGCGAATGGCGACCGCAACATCGTGAATCATGCAGAAGCCTTCGCCGTGATCAGGGAAGGCGTGGTGAAAACCTCCGCCGATGTTTACCGCAACACCATCTTTCAAGGCGTGCTGAGCGGCAAGGATGGATCCGCCGGCCGCGAGCCAGAACGCTTTCACCAACTCCGGCGAGAACGGCACTTCGAGTTCCAATTCTTCGCGTGCGGAGAGCGTTCCGGTTTTTAGCTTGTCGACGTACTGCGGAGTGTGAACCAGAAGAATGTCGCGGTCGGCAGCCGGCTGCGGCTGAATGAAATCGTCTGGACCGGCAACGCCAGTTTCAATCAGCCTGCGGTGAACGCGCCGGTACTTTTCAGCGGGAAAAACGTGCTGCCCGATGGGCAGGTAATATTCGTCGCTGTAGATGAGCTTGAACGGGAGCATCCGCGCTCGCTTAGGCACTCTGAAATAATTCTATCCCGCGCCCACTCGTTCCAGCTTCAGCCTTATGTTCACAAAATTGTATGGTGGCCAGGGGCCGGTGTATTTGAACTTGAGCCGCTGTCCATATTTTTTTGCGATCTTGTTTACGGCGTCGTCGAATTCCGGCTCGCGTTCGCGTTCCACCAGGAAAGCCGCGTTCATGATCATCTTGTCGCCAATCGGCTGATTGTCGCGCGAGGCCACGCACACGCCGCGCAACGCCTCGTAAATTTCGCGAACATATCCGATGGAACGCTCGGCCAAAGCTTTATCGATCATGCGGCCCAGCTGCATGCGCGCCAGATACGTCGATTGCAGGTGCTTGCGAATAATTTCCTGATGGAATTTCCGGATTTCCTCGTCTTCCTGCTTGATGTCTTCGATGATCCGGTCGCGGTCCCAATTCACTTTCAATCCGAATTCGAGCTTCCCCGACATCTGGTGCAGAACATCTTTGAGCGACGAATAAATGCTCTTGAGCACCTCGCGAATGTCGTTATCGGTGCGGAAAACCGTCCCGAAGCTCATCGGAATGATGGTGTAATTCTTCATTATGGTTTCAATCACGTGCTCGTGCGCAAGCGCGTTCTCGCGAGTCGGATCGAAGATGTAAACCGAGGTATTGCTGACGACTGCGGCAATGTCCTGATAATTCACCGTGTAGACCATCGCGCCTGAACCGCCAATTCCAACCCGGCCGAAGTCAACCTTGTCCCTGGTCTGAACAATGCCGTAGACGTAGCGGCCGCTTTCGCTACTGCCGTTGGGCGCGGTCACGCCGGAGGTTTCACCAAATTTCACTCGAACATCGCTTGCTGATTTCGCGCTTTTTCGCGGTCTGGCCAGAGTTTTCGTCGTCATTAGGGTTCGCCTTGGTCGAGTTATTACATCGACTTCCATCGTCACTGCTCACATCCCCCGGCGTGTGCCGGGAAGCCCTCAGCCGCGCGAAACTGGGAAAATAATCTTGAAAATTGTACCCCTTCCCGTACTGCTCCGTACCTGAATCCTGCCGCCATGGCTTTCCACAATGCCCTTCACAATCCATAGCCCCAGGCCAGTTCCCTTTTCCCCCTTGGTGCTGACAAACGGGTCAAACATGGTCTTGCGAATCTCTCGGGGGATTCCAGTTCCGGTATCTGCAACTACAATGCTGATTTCCTCATATGCACCGCGCGTGGACCGCAGGTGCGACGTTTTAATCAGCAGCCGCCCGCCATCCTGCATGCTGTCCTGCGCATTGACCACCAGATTTGAGAGCAGTTGCCGGAACTGGTCGGCTGAGCCTTTCATGGGCACCAATTGCCCGAACTTTTTTTCCACGGCAATTCCGGATTTCGAAAGCGGCCGCGAAAATAGCGTTAGCGTATCTTCGACAATCAGGTTCAGATCGAACGTGGCCAACTGCCCGGTATTGCGATAAAGCCCCAGCATCTGCCGCACAATCCGCGTGACCCGTTCGGTTTCGCTCTTCAACGCCTCGTAAATGGGCTGCGCCTCGGGCTTGACTTTCTCTCGCAGGAGGAAAATCGCGTTCTTGATCGCCTCCATTGGATTGTTGATCTCGTGAGCGATGGTGCCCGCCAGCCGGCCTGTCGCGGCGAACTTCTCCATCTCCAGCATGCGGCGTTCGAGTTGCAACTGCTCGAGCTTTTTCCAGGTTGAGAAGTCGCGCAGAACCGTGACCGTATATGCCACTTGGCCGCGGGCGTCATAAATTTTGCCGGAGCGCGCAGCGTATTCAATTTCCCCGCCGGTGGCAGGATTAAACAAATGCAGCGCCTTGTTTTGATGATCGAGAAATGAAAATGTGAATGCGGTCAGGAACGCATTCAGCTTGGCTTCGTTCTTTACGATTTGCGGATCGCGGACGGCTTCACCTGCGCCGAATAGTTCCTTGGCGAGAGGATCCAGCAAGACGACCTTGGTGGAATTGTCGGCAACAATGATTGGGTCGCCGACGTTCTCGATAACAACATTCAATCGGTCGCGGTCCTGGCGGACAATTTCTTCGGCGGCGCGCAGTTTTTCGAGGTTCGTACGCAACTCCTGGTCGGCGCGGCGCAAATCCGTGACGTCGCGCATGACCGTCACCATTCCGGTCCTGTTGCTGTTGAGATAAGTTGGCGCGCACACCGCTTCGAACAGCACCTCTTCACCTTCCATCACGTCGACCAGAGTCAGGTCGCGCGAACTGTCGCTGGCGCTGACGGTCATTGAAGAGAGGGCGGCAGAGAAAAGCAGATTGTTGAATTCCACGGCGCGGCGTCCGCCTTCGCTGACCCCTTCGGGGGCGCGGAAAAATCTTTCGGCGGCGCGGTTCTGGATGAGCACGCGATGCTGATTGTCGGTGAGTATGACCGGGTCGGCCATGCTCTCCATCACCGTGGTCATGCGCGCGATGGTGGTCTCCATGTCGCGCATGCGGTTGTAATAGTGCTCGGCCTTGAAAAGCCGCGCCAGTTGCCGGTTCGCGCGTTCAACCAGGGCGCGGAACTGCCGGAGTTGCGCCTGCCCTGTTCCTTTTCCAAGTTGGCCCACGATCAGGTCAACGTAGGAACGCATGCCGCAGCGCGAACAAACCTGCTGCTGGACGTGCAGTTTGCCCTGCGAATTGGCATTCAAGACCGCCAGGCAATCCGCGCGCCGGTCCCGTTCTGCTTCCCAGCACGGCGCGGAATTGCGGTAAATCATGGGATGCGCATAGAACGCTCCACTCCGGACCGCACCGTCCGGAATGAGAACCGGTTTGAGATTCAACAGCGCAGAAACGTAGGGATTCTCACTCGCCCACAAAGATGTGTGCAGCGAGTTCAGGAACTCCGGGCTGCAATTCAGCGATGCGGAAGGTTTGATCTGGCCGGTGTCAAAATCCAATTCGAGCGCCAGCGCAGAGCGGAACCCAAGATTGACGATTGCTTCGAGCAGAATCGGAATGATTTCTTCCGGGCGTTCGGTCGCAGACAAACGAAGTACGGCGGATTCAGCGGACGGTCGTTGACCCTGCAAATGTTGGCGTTTGCGTCTTAGCGCCGGGCTGGACATGCGACTACACGGTTATAGCTTTGAAACACAGATTGCCGCCGGAGAAATCCCGGCGTAAAGACTTAAGAGCTAACCTCTGCGTACCGCTGCTCGTCGCGCAGGTACGCGCGCCACTCTTCGAGTAGTTTCCATCTCGATTTCCGGGACGGTTTCCGCGCCCAGCTGAGGCCGGGAAACCAGGCCAGTGAGTCCTACCGCATCCGCATACTTCAGATACGTATCGATCGACGCCACAACCACTCGCGCTTCCACGGTGATCAAATCGATGCCAACAAGCGAGATGCGCACCCAGGCGTCGATCACGATGCCTTTGTCGAGGACCCGGTCGAGCACGTCAATAAGGCTCGATCCGCCCGATACACGTTCGACGGCCATTGATTCCCTCCTCTGTTACACCTGAAGCCAGAAGGACGAAGTTAGAAATCAGAAAACGCCGAGGGGGAATTTACTAAGTTCGGCTTGCCTCTGAATTCTGCACTCTGACTTCTGTATTCCTCTAACGTTTACGCCGGGCTGCCGCTGGCGCCGCATTTCGCCTGTTTGCGGCCCGCTTGGCTTCAGTCGCTGCGGGCAGCACGGGCGATTGCGTCGTCAAATGAGGATCGTACTTCCACCAGTTCAGGCCAATCTGCTCCGCTTTATCCACCGAGCAAACCAGGAGCCTAATCCGGATGGTGAGCAGCTCCACATTCGCCAACGAAATTCTCACGTCGCCCGCGATCACTAGTCCCTTGTCGAGAACGCGATCCAGTATATCGACCAGGTTCGTCGTTCCCGAGATTGCCGGCACCCGTTCCATTGTTGTGTTTCTTCCTGCAGGAACAGCCGCAAATTCGACGTTCCGCGCGCCTGATGCTAAATGCAGCGGCGATCATATGTCAACGCGTAGAACGGATTGGACAGCGAGAGACAGTGCCCGAGACTTCGCCGGACTTCAGATTCCAAGCTGCTGGTTGGCGTTGCCCGAACTGCCGGGTTTTATTTAGGTTTTTCGCTGGGTTGACGCAGATAAGCAGCAAATAGCGCTTCAGTCGCTCTTCCGCGAGGTCTTGCCATCGACGGCGGGTGAAGGATCTGGTTTCTCGAGCAGGCTGCCGAGGGGACCAAGATCGAGATTCAGGTCAGCGGGAGTGAGGCCGAAATGAGTGGCGAGTTCGCAGATTTTCTGCTCCAGCTTCATCAATGCGGTTCCCATCTCCTCGACTTGTTGGTCGCTCAGCGAACCGCCTTCCATGCGGCGAATAGCCTGACGTTCGAGCAATTGGCGTAGAAGTTCAATCAAGCTGAGGACGAGTTTCGCCAGCCCCTGCTCGATGTTCTCTGGCGTGCAATCGATGCGGCTTTGTGGTTCGGACGAGTTGTGTCGCGGAGAAGCCATTGAGCGTCCGCTCGATTGTGGCACATCAGCCCTGATCAATAAACTCGCTCGCCGGCCACGGCCCGCTTACGCGAACTTTCAGGTCGGCGGGAATTTGTAAATTTCGGACTGCGTTTTCAAAATCCGAAATAGCGTTGCGAGCGACGAGTGCGAATGCTCGCAAACCCTGTTTCGTGGCCCGCTGCCGCCACTCCTTCGAATACGCCGCTAATCTGTTCTTCAATTCGCCGGCAAACTGTTCGAGGCTGTGCATGGCATTTTGCCGCTGGTTCAGATAGTCGGTTCCGGATCCACTCGAAGTGCGCGGCACAGTGCTGATCACCCGGAGCTCCATCTGCACAAAGTCGCTGAATCGTTCCAGCTGCTCAGAGTATTCGCCTGAGCGCGGCTCAAGATGCTTGGCCAATTCTTCATCATCGACAAAAATTGTTGGGAAGCGGAACGGAATGACCACAAAATGCTCAAACAGCTGTTTGAGCACGCCATGAAATTCGAGCGCCGAAGTTCGTATCTCTTGCTTCAGCCACTTGGCGGAATCGGACTCACATGATACGAAAACCGATAGTGGCCCATATTCTTCGCGCCGCACAAGGCTGCCAGCGACTCCGCGGATAGCATTCCCAACCGGGGATTTCTCGCGCCTGGCAACGCAGTACAGCAGAATCGGCATGGTATTGGCACGGGAAGACTACGAAAAGTGCAAAGCTGCTTCTTTTTCCTTCCGGTTTGAGCGGCCGGCAGTGCGGTATCTCGGAATGCCGTATTTCGGCTTAATCTCGTGGCAGCCATCCTCGCAATAAACCCCGCCTTCGGCAGTTTCCGGTGCGGGCATCGGCGAGTTCACGGCGATTTCGCGTTCTCTTTCTAAATACGATTCGACTTCGGCAATCAGCTTCTGGTGCTCCTGCGACGAGAGCCACTTTTTCACATTGACCAGATAATGTTCGAACCGCGCAATCGGATCGCGCCTGCGCCAGTACTCGAACATCGGCTTGGGAACGTAGTCGGCGGCGTCGTGAATGGCGTGGCCTTTCATGCGCATCATTTTGGCTTCGATGAGTGTCGGGCCTTCGCCGCGATGCGCGCGCTCGACCGCTTCGTGGGCCGCGTCGTAAACTTGGCATGCGTCGGTGCCATCGATTATCACGCCGGGAATCCCGTAGCCAATTGCGCGCTCGGCGAGATCTTTCACGCAATATTGCATCTCCGATGGCGTCGAATACGCCCAGAGATTACTTTCGACCAAAAGCACCAGCCCAAGATTCTGGA
>DATIYR010000071.1:0-9344 GCA_035517535.1 Terriglobales bacterium | reverse complement strand
TCGAACAATTCACGGTAACTGATCTCCCGGTGTTGCTCTCGGAGCGTGCGCCTCGCAACTATTTAACTCGACCACTTTTTTTGATTCCGCCAGGAATCTGCCTATATCCGGCATTTACTTCAGCCCCGGGCCGATTTCGTGATAGGCCGATTGGAAATACAAAAGAGGCCGGCCTTCGCGCACCACAAGCTCTTCAACCTCTGCGATAAATATGGTGTGATCTCCGGCATCCTGCGCGGTTTCGAGACGGCACTCGAGATATGCCAGAGCACCGTGCAGAACCGGCGTACCGTGTTGCGTTCGGTCGAATCTTGCTCCAGCTTCCGATTCCGCCCGCGCCGGATCACGCTCCACCAGCGCATAGTGTTCTGAGATTTTGCGCTGCTGATCGGAAAGCACATTTACTCCAAAACGTTTTCGCGCATGCAGATGCGCGTGCGTCCGCGCCTTGTGATCCACGCATACCAGCACCAGCATGGGATCAAGCGATACCGAGGTGAAGGCGTTCGCAGTCATGCCTTCGACTTTTCCGTCGTTATCGACTGTAATGACGGTCACGCCGGTGGCGAAACACGCCATCGCCCGGCGGAATTCTTCCTGGGTCACGCTCATGGCTGAATGAGATTTGTACCACGTTTCTCGTCCGTGCCGGCTTGCTCCTGCTCTTCTCTGGGATCTCAGGTTTTGTCTCTGCGCACTCTGCGGTAAAAGCTTTTCGCCGATACAGCTGTGATTAATTGGGGAAGGACAAGGCTTCAAAAAACCAGAACACCGCGCAGTTTGGAAACGCGCGTGAGAAGGGCTATTAACCGCAGAGCACGCAGAGATTGCTGACATCCTTTATCATTCAGTTTTCGCCTCGGAACCTATGCCAGCCCAGAGCACGCCATCGCTTCTCCAGGGTTTTTCTGAATGCATGTCACGCGACGAAGCCATCGCCCTGATCCGCGCGTCCAATGCGGAATTACCCGATCTCCTCGCTCGTGCCTGCGATCTTCGAGACCATTTCAAGCCCGGCATAATTACTTACTCGCGCAAGGTTTTCATCCCGCTCACCAATCTCTGCCGCGACTATTGCGGATACTGCACCTTCCGCCGCGATCCCGGCCAGAACGGCGCCCACACGATGACGACAGACGAAGTTCTGCGCGTGGCCCGCGAAGGCGAAAAGCTTGGCTGCACCGAAGCGCTGTTCTCGCTCGGAGACAAACCCGAGCTGCTGTTTGCCGAAATGCGCGACACGCTGCGTCACCTCGGCTACCGTTCGACGCTGCATTACCTCGAGGCCATGTGCGAGCTCGTGCTGCGCGAAACCACCCTGCTGCCGCATCCCAATCCCGGCCTGCTGAGCGGCGAGTGGATCGCCCGCCTGGCAAGGGTTTCGCCAAGCATGGGCCTGATGCTTGAAACCACCAACGAAGCACTGCTCGCCCCCGGCGCTGCTCACGACAATGCTCCCGATAAGCTTCCCGCAAAACGCTCGCGCACCATCGAAGAAGCCGGCAAGCAAGGTGTGCCGTTTACCACCGGAATTTTGATCGGTATTGGCGAGTCTCCCGAAGATCGAGTCGATTCACTCGTCGCCATTCGCGACCTGCATCGCCGCTATGGTCACATCCAGGAAGTCATCATTCAAAATTTTCGTGTGAAGCCTGAAATCCCCATGCGAAATTGGCCCGAACCCAGCCGCGGCGATATGCTGCGCACCATTGCGGTTGCGCGCCTGCTCATGCCCGACGTAAACATCCAGGCGCCGCCGAATCTCTCCGATCCAGATTACGAAGAGCTGCTCGACGCAGGCATCAACGATTGGGGCGGCGTTTCTCCGCTCACGCCGGACTTCATCAATCCCGAGCGCCCCTGGCCGCATCTCGAAGATCTCGAGCGGCGAACCCGGGCAAAAGGATTCCAGTTGCGCCAAAGATTGCCGGTCTATCCTGAATTTATGGAACGCGCTGCGTCGCAATCGACTGTTCTCGCCCAGAAGTTAACGCAGGTTGCCGACTCTGAGCATCTCGCGCGGAGGGCCGGATGATCGTCGTGCTCACCGGCGGTACCGGCGGCGCAAAATTTGTTGATGGCTTGCGCCGCGTTGTTCCGCCTGAAGAGCTCACTATCATCGTCAACACCGGCGACGACCACGAATGGTGGGGCTTGTATGTCTCACCCGACGTGGATTCGATCGTGTACGTGCTCGCGAACATTCTCAGCACGGAACGCGGCTGGGGCGTACGCGGCGACACCTTTCATTGCCTGCAGGCCATGCGCGAACTGGGCGAGCCTGCCTGGTTCAGCGTGGGCGACCGCGACCTCGCGACTCATCTGCTGCGCACGAAGTTAATGTCCGAGGGCCAGACGCTTTCGCAAGCGACCTCCTACATCGCCCAGCAACTCGGGGTGCGCGCTTGCATTCTACCCATGAGTGACATGCGGGTCGAAACTCGCGTCGATACGGCTGTCGGCGATCTCAGTTTCGAAGAATATTTCGTGAAGCGCTGGTATCAGGACCCGGTCAATTCCGTCCGCTTTCTCGGCGCTTCGGAAGCAGTACCAGCCGACGGCGTGCTCGAATCTATCGCCGCCGCGCAAGCAGTGCTGATCGCACCGAGCAATCCCGTCACCAGCATCGGCCCGATTCTCGCAGTGCCGGGAATTCGTGAAGCTTTGAAGACGACGCCGGCTCAGGTCGTCGCGGTGAGTCCCATCATCGGCAACGCCGCCGTCTCCGGCCCGGCCGCGAATCTGATGACCGCTCACGGACTGAAAGTTTCAATCGAGGGAATCATCGAAGCGTATCGTGACTTCCTTGACGTCTTAGTAGCAGACGAGTCCGACGCATCCAGCGCCGAAGCGCTCATTAGCGACCATCTCCAGGTTCACTGCGCCAACATCCTTATGCGAACGCCTGAAGATCGAACAAGAATTGCGCGTTCATGCGTCGCGCTTGCCTGCCCGGAAATTCTCGCCGACGCCGACGCTAACCCGGAATTGACGGCCTCGGGATTCGCGAAGTCGGAGTCGCAATGATTCTGGTCCCAGTAAAGAATCTCACCAGCGCAAAGCAGCGCCTGGCCACTGCGCTCGACCAGACCGCGCGCACGGAACTGGCGCACGCCATGTTGACCGATGTGCTCGACGCGATCGCAGCCTTCGCCGGAGACGATGTCTCTCTCGTGACCAGCGACCCTTTTGCCCTTGATCTCGCGAAGAAGTTCGCATTCAACATCATCCGCGACGATTCAAACATCAGCGAAACTGACGCCATCGAGATGGCAACACGCGTCTGCGAGGCTCACGGGATTGATAGTGTGCTGGTGGTGCCGGGCGATATTCCGCTCATCGACGAGGGCGAGATTCGCTCGATCTACGAGAACGCTCCGGCGAATGGCGCCGTGC
This sequence comes from Terriglobales bacterium, assembly GCA_035517535.1. GTDB lineage: Bacteria > Acidobacteriota > Terriglobia > Terriglobales > Acidobacteriaceae > Gp1-AA145. The sequence continues at coordinate 5,948 of DATIYR010000071.1, read as the reverse complement.
TCGTCCCCTCTCGCGACAAGCGTGGAACCAACGCCGTTCTCAGGCGGCCTGCATCGCTTTTCCCCTTGCGCTTTGGCAATGACAGTTTTACGCCTCACCTCTCCGCTGCAATCGCGACAGACACGTCTTGCGTTGTGCTGTCTCTTTCCGGCATCGGCCTCGACATCGACACGCCCGATGACTTGCACGAATTAGCGAAGATCACCGGCGCCAAGGAATCGCAAGTGCTTGCGCGTCGTCATGGTTTCGGCGAAGAACAAAAATCTCGCTTAGCTTCTCCTGCTTTGGGTTCTGGCGCCATCCCTCTTACGGCTAAGCCCTGATGGCAACAAACTCCGAGATTCGCGTCATCCCGCTTCCACTCGCGGAAGAAATCCTTCCCGGCGATGATCTCGGCGAGAAACTTGCCATAGCCATCAAGCATCAGAAGCTCACACTTCAAACCGGTGACCTTCTGGTTGTGAAACACAAGGTCGTCTCTAAGGCCGAGGGCCAGATCCTTCGGCTCGATCACGTCAAAGTTTCGCCCCGTGCAAAAGCATGGTCTCGGAGCAGCGGAGCCGACGCACGCGTGGTCCAGCTCGCGCTCGACCAAAGCCGCCGGATTGTACGAAAGGAAAAAGGAGTACTGATTACGGAAACACGCCACGGCTTCATCTGTGCAAATAGTGCGGTCGACGTCTCAAATGTCGATGGTGGCCGCAGTGCAGTGCTGCTGCCGAAAGATCCCGATGCATCTGCTGAACATCTTCGGCGGAAACTCAAACGGATTTTCAAATCGCAGATTGCGGTCATCATTACTGATTCCTTTGGCCGTCCATGGCGCGAAGGCTTGACTGAGGTTGCAATCGGTGTCGCCGGAATGAAAGCATTGATCGATTATCGTGGCCGCCGCGACGTCCACGGCTACGAACTCCACGCTACCGCCGAAGCCATCGCTGATGAGGCCGCTTGCGCTGCGGGCTTGGTCTGCGGCAAGCTTAACCGTACACCGGCGGCGATCGTGCGCGGCGTGGCATTTCAGGTTGGTCGGGGGAGCTCGCGCGAGCTGATCCGGCCGGCAAAGAACGATCTGTTCCGCTGAATCGAAAGTGGGGCTGAAAGGAAGACCGCCCATGCCTACCAACTCCGAGCTAGAAACCTTCCCGCAACTGGACTGGCTGGACGTTGCTCCTCGAATGCAACCGGAAATCCGCAGTGCCATTGAGCGCGTGCTCGAATTGCAGGAGGGTTCACAACTCTCGCGTGATGAGTGCCTTTTGCTCGCCAATGCTGACGGCGACGATCTCATGGGCCTGCTGGTTGCCGCCGATCTGCTGCGCAATGAGCTGGCGGGCAGGATCGTCACCTACGTTGTGAATCGCAACATCAATTTCACCAACATCTGCTTCGTGGGCTGCAAGTTCTGCGCATTCAGCCGCGGCCCGCGCGAACACGACACATATTTTCTCGATCCAAAGCAGGTTGCCGAAAAAGCTGTCGAAGCGTGGCAACTCGGCGCCACCGAAGTTTGCATCCAGGGCGGCTTACCCCGCGAGCTCGATGCATTTTATTACCGCGATATTCTCCGCGCGGTAAAGGCCGCCGTCCCCGGCATGCACATTCACGCCTTCTCGCCGATGGAAATTGTCTATGGCGTCGAACTTACCGGCATGCCGCTGCGCGATTATCTCCGCATGCTGCGCGAAAATGGTCTGGGCACGCTTCCCGGCACCGCGGCAGAAATTCTCGATGACGAAGTCCGCCATGTGCTCTCGCGCAACAAGCTTTCAACCGCGCAATGGCTTGAGGTCATCCGCACCGCGCACGCCTGCGGCATTCGCACAACTTCAACCCTCATGTACGGACACGCCGAGCGTCCTGAGCATTGGGTGAATCAGCTTCTTATGTTGCATGAAATTCAGAGTGAAACCGGCGGATTCACCGAATTCGTACCCCTCGGTTTCGTTCATCAAAACACTCTCCTCTATCATCAGGGCCTTTCACGTCCTGGCCCAACGCTCGCCGAGCATCTCAAAATCCACGCGCTCGCACGCTTCATGCTGGCCGGCTCCATCAACAACATTCAGGTCTCTTGGGTAAAGTTGAATCGCGGCCTTTCGCAACTTTGCCTGCAGGCGGGCGCCAACGATTACGGCGGCACACTTATGGAAGAAAACATTTCTCGCGAAGCCGGCGCTACGGCAGGTCAATACACCGGCCCGGAGGAATTTCAGTCGCTGATTCGCGAAATCGGCCGTATCCCCGCCGAGCGCAACACCACTTATTCGCGCATTCACATAAAAGAAGCATTCGAGAGTTTTCCCGCCGAGCCCCTGCTCGAGCCGGAGTTCGCGTGACGATCGCCATCGTCGGCGGTACCGGCCCAGAAGGCTCAGGGCTTGCGCTGCGGTGGGCGCGGGCGGGTGAAAAAGTCACCATCGGCTCGCGTGATGCACAAAGAGCGACCGAAACCGCTGACCGTCTGACCCAAAAGCTAAGTGGGGAGACGGGCGTTTTCGCCCGTCCGACTATCTCCGGCACCGAGAACAAGGGCGCCTGCTCCCAGGCCGACATCGTCGTCCTCACCATTCCATTCCAGTCGCACGCGGAAATGCTGAAGCACCTCAAGCCGATGCTCCGGCCCGGACAGATTCTCATCGACACCACCGTCCCGCTCGCGGCCAGTGTTGGCGGCCGCGCCACACGCACACTCGGCGTATGGCAGGGCTCCGCGGCCGAAGAAGCGGCAGAACTCGTGCCTGAAGGAGTCGCAGTCGTCGCCGCTTTTCACAATACCTCGGCCGAAATCTTACACGGCCACGACAAAGTCGATTGCGATGTGCTCGTCTGCAGCGACGACAAAGAAGCCGCGAAACGGGTGTGCGAATTAGCCCGCAAAATTCCCGGCGTGCGCGCCATCGATGCCGGCAGGCTTGAAAACGCCCGCATCGTGGAGCAGATCACCGCCCTGCTCATCGGCCTCAACATCCGCCACAAAGGCCACTCCGGCCTGCGTATTACCGGATTGCCGGCCTCAGCGTACGATATCTGATCTTCGATTCTTTGCGTTGTTTGCGAACTCTTCGCGTGCCCTGCAGTAACAATTTATCGTGCCGAAACCGATCATCGAATTCCGCGCCGTCTCTTACCAGCTGCCAAACCGGCGCGACATTCTACGCAACCTCGACCTCGAAGTTAATAGCGGCGAAATTCTCGTTCTCCTCGGACGCAGCGGCTCGGGAAAGACCACCGCGCTCAAGCTCGTCAACCGGCTCCTCGAAATTTCTGGCGGCGAGCTCCGCGTGGAAGACCGCTCCGTCGCTGATTGGAACGCGATTGAACTCCGCCGCCACATCGGTTACGCAATTCAGGAGGTCGGACTTTTCCCTCACTACACGGTTGACCGCAACATCGGGCTCGTGCCGTCAATTCAAAATTGGCCGAAAGAAAAAATTCAGGCGCGCGTCAACGAGTTGCTGCAGCTGGTCGGTCTCGGCCCCGAAATCGCCGTGCGTTACCCGCATCAGCTCTCTGGAGGCCAGCGCCAGCGGGTCGGCGTTGCCCGCGCACTCGCCGCCGATCCGCCGATCCTGCTGATGGACGAACCTTTCGGCGCGCTCGATCCCCTCACCCGCGCCGACCTCCAGCGCGAATTCCTCTCGTTGCAGAAAACATTGCAGAAAACAGTTCTGTTCGTTACCCACGACCTGCACGAAGCTCTGCTGCTCGGAACGAGAATCGCCCTGCTCGATGAAGGCCGCCTCGTCTCCATTCATTCGCCCGAGGAATTTCTCAACTCTTCTGAGTCGTTGGTCCGTAAGTATGTCGAGGCATTCGGCACACACGATCAGGTGCGAGGCAACAAATGAATTTTTGGAATTTTATTGTTCAGAACCGGCTGGAAATCGCCGACCTCACGCTCGAACATCTGTGGATGGTCGGCATCTCCACTCTGCTCGCGATTGCCGTCGGCGTCCCGCTTGGCATTCTGATCACTCGCCGCCCCGCGCTGCGCAAGCCAGTGATCGCGACCGCGAACATCATTCAGACCATCCCCAGTCTCGCTCTATTCGGATTCCTGCTGCCCGCTCCCTGGATCGGCGACCGCGCGGAGAGACTCGCAATTCTGGCGCTCATGCTTTACGCGCTCCTGCCCATGATTCGCAACACCTATGAAGGCATTCGCGGCGTGGATCGCGCAACCATCGAGGCAGCGCGCGGCATGGGTCTCACCGACTCGCAACTTCTCTTCAAAGTTGAACTGCCGCTCGCGGCCAGCGTAATCCTTGCCGGCATTCGTGTTGCGCTCGTCATCTCGATCGGTCTTGCGACCATTGCCGCAGCAATCGGCGCCGGCGGCCTCGGCGAGCTGATTTTCCGCGGCTTGGCAATGGTCAATAACTCTGTGATTCTCGCCGGGGCAATTCCGGCGGCATTGATGGCGTTGCTGGCTGACGTTCTGCTTGGCCGGATCGAGCATTATTTCGCGCCGCAAAGAGCAGCGTAGCGCGGTCGAATCTCAGTGGAAACTAAAGCGATGTCATTCCGAGGCGTCGAGCATAGCGAGACAACGAGGAACCTGCTTCTTCAACGAGGGTCGGGTGCCCCGTCCTTGTCTCGCCGTATTTGGGCGAAACAGGGCGGGGTCTTTGAAGTTCTGCTCCTGTGCCTCGCGCTTATCGTAACCGGATGTTCCCACCGCCCCCGCATCGTTGTCGGCTGCAAAAACTTCACCGAGCAGGTTATCCTCGGCGAGCTGATCGCGCAGCAGATCGAGCACCACACTCATCTCCCCGTTGAGCGCCGTTTCTATCTCGGCGGCACCTACATCGCGCAGCAAAGCATTCTCGCCGGACGCATCGACATCTATCCCGAATACACCGGCACCGCTTTCACCGCGATTCTCAAGGAGCAGCCCAGTTCCGACCGCAAAGCCGTTTACGACCGCGTCAAGTCGGAATACGAGCGACGCTTTCATCTCACCCTCGGCCCTGCTTTCGGATTCAATGACACCTTCGCCATCGAAATTCGTGGCGATGACGCCCGGCGCCTTCATCTCCAAACGATTTCTCAGGCCGCGCAGTACACGCCGCAATGGCGCGCCGGGTTCGGTTACGAATTCATGGAGCGTGCCGACGGATATAAGGGCCTGGTCGCGACCTACGGCCTGCACTTTGCCGAACCGCCGCGCATCATGGACCTCGGCCTTCTCGACCGCGCGCTGGTTGACCACCAGGTCGATCTCATCGCTGGAAACATGACTGACGGGCTGATTCCCGCGCTCGGCCTGTTCGTTCTCGACGATGACAAGCATTACTTCCCGCCCTACCAAGCCGTCCCCGTCATTCGCGAGCAAACTCTGGCCGCGCATCCCGAGATCAAACCAGTGCTGGATGCGCTCGGTGGCCAGATCTCGGATGCGGAAATGCGCCAGCTGAACTACGAAGTTGATGGCCAAAAGCGCGATGTGAAGGAAGTCGTTGCGGAGTTTCTGCGCAGCAAAGGACTCTGACGGCGAGCCAAACCGTGCGCGTTCGTTTACTCAGGCGCAGGTCGTAAGAGCTCGCGTTCTATAATCGCCTGCCATGGATCTTGAGCAGAAATTGCAGGAGTTGAAGCGGCGTGACCAGCTTGCGCAGGAGGGCGGCGGACGTGAGCGCCGCGAGCGGCTGCACAAACACGGCAAGATGTCGGCGCGTGAACGAATCGAGTTTTTGCTCGATGAAGGCACGTTTGAGGAGACGGACAAGTTTGTCACGCACCGCGCGAACGATTTTGGAATGGCCGAACAGAAGTATTACGGTGATGGCTTCATCACTGGATATGGCCGCATCGATGGACGACTGGTTTTCGTCTTTGCACAGGATTTTACGGTGTTCGGCGGATCGCTCTCCGAGTCAAATGCCGCCAAGATCGTCAAGATCATGGATACCGCCGCGCGCGTCGGCGCTCCGGTCATCGGCCTG
>DATIYR010000070.1:0-13876 GCA_035517535.1 Terriglobales bacterium | reverse complement strand
GCGGCGGCGGCCGATCCCGAAGACGCGAAACTGCCCGAAGATGCGAAACTGGGGGAACTGAAGTCTGATCCGAAGTTTGTCTCGGGCGTGAAGGTTTCTGCCGCGCCACCCGACCGGAAAACCGGAACTTCAAAACTGTCGGCGTAATCGACTCCGGGCACATCCGCTTTGGCGTGAAGCACCCACGAGAGCTGATCGCGAGACTGGTCGTGGTTGGTTTCGTACGCGTCTTGCGGAATACCGAAATCCACGGGAATCGCGGCGCCGAGGGGCCCCACTGAAATTCCGCCTTGCGACACATTCTTCTGGTCTTCCCAGAGCACGATTTTATTGGTGGTCTGCTCCTTGCCCGAACCGGTGGTAATTGTGCGAACACAGGCAAGCCGCAAATCGATTCCATGCGGAACAGAACTGTTCAGCTGGAGATGAATCTGACCGGCGAGGTGCTTGCCCGGCGAGAAGGGCAGGGAACTAAATTCAAAGTAGGTTTTGCCATAGCGTTCACGGCGCATGGTTGCACGCACGGCTCCGATCAACAAAATCAGGGGGATCAGGCAGACACCGATCAGGGTCAGCGCCTTCGGATCGGAGTTGCGCAGGAGTGATGGAACCGTGGTAGCTGCAATGGGCACTACCAGGGCGCCCGCGAGACCCGCTCCAATCCACCAGCCGAATACTGAGTTTCGGGTCTGGCTTAAAGCCTTGCCTGTGGCCCAGTCCGGCTTCCAAAGCCAGGGAGAATCCGGGTTGGCGTTTTGAACTTCCGCAAGCTGCTTTTGTTTGTGGTATCCGAAGACCGCTCCGACCATAAGCCCGGCGCCGATTGCGGCAAACGCAAGTCCGAAAATTACTCCCACGAGCGGATTGCCACTTCCATGAATCAATGGCGAAGACGAGAGGAACGCAAAGGCAAAGAGCAGCCCGATCACAAGGAATGGCAGAGCAAACAAGAACAGAAGCACGGCTCCGGCTTTGGATGGCTGGCCCACGCCACGATTGTAGATTCTCAAGCGCCAGGCTTGCGGTTTATAAGGCAACGATGTGATTACCGGGGTCATGGGCGGCTGCTATCGCTTAAGTCCGAGGCTGCGCGCCAGCTTTCGAGCAGCTTTCTAGTACCATATCTACATCCATGAAACGGATCGCGATTTTGGGGTCGACTGGGAGCATCGGCCGCAGCACTCTTAGTGTGGTCGAATCCTACCCTGAGCGATTTCAGGTGGCCACGCTGGCTGCGGGCCGCAACCTCGAGCTCGCCTTTGAGCAGGCAAAACGCTGGCATCCGGCCGTGATTTCCATGGCGGATGAAGGCGATGCCGAGGCGCTTCGGTCAAGGCTGAAATCGTCTGGAATCAGCGAAATTGAAGTAACCGCGGGTGCTGAGGGGAGCGTGCGCGTTGCGACGCATCCCGATGCCGATTTTGTCGTCAGCGCGATTGTTGGCGTGGCAGGGCTCGAAGCCACTTACGAAGCCGTTCGAGCTGGGAAAACCGTCGGGCTTGCGAATAAAGAATGTCTGGTTGCAGCCGGAGAGCTGATCACGGCAGAAGCTCGCAGGCAAAACAAGCCGCTGCTTCCGATCGACAGCGAACATAATGCCGTGCATCAGTGCCTTCGTGGCGGACGGATGAACGAAGTTCGCCGAATCTGGCTTACGGCTTCCGGCGGCCCATTTCTGCATACTCCGAAGTCGAAATTTGCCGATATTACCGTAGAGCAGGCTCTACATCATCCTACGTGGAAGATGGGAAACCGCATCACCATTGATTCGGCCACGCTGATGAACAAAGGATTTGAAATCATCGAGGCCTGCCGATTATTCAATATGCCTGCGGAGCAGATTTCGGTGATCGTGCATCCGCAATCGACCGTTCATTCGCTGGTTGAATTTGTCGATGGCAGCATTCTTGCTCAGCTTTCTGTGACCGATATGCGCCTGCCGATTCTGTATGCGCTAACTTATCCAGAGCGCATTACTTCGGAGCTGAACTTTAGTCTGAGTGACTTACGGCACCTCGATTTTTGCCCTCCGGACATGGAAAAATTTCCTTGTCTGCGCATGGCTTATGAAGCCGTGAAAGCGGGCGGCGGAAAGACGGTTGCCTTGAACGCCGCCGACGAAGTGGCCGTTTCCGCGTTTCTCGAGGGCGGTATTCGATTTCAGGAAATCCCCCACATAATTGAGGAGATTGTTACTGAAACGCCGGTGGGCGAATTGGAATCTATTAAGAAGGTGCTGGCCGTCGACCAAAGAGCCCGGACCAGTGCTCGCGACAAAGTAGCTCGCCTGGCGGAAACACGTAAAACCCCTGCCGGCGTTGGGATGCGAGAGAACTAACCAAAATATGAGCCAGGTTTTTTCAGCGATTTTTTATTTCATCATTGTCATCGGATTCATGGTGTTAATCCATGAATTCGGCCACTATGCCGTCGCTAAGCTGCTCGGCGTACGCGTGGAGCAGTTCGCAATCGGATTTGGCAAGCGGCTGTTCGGGTTCAAAAAAGGCGGCACGGACTACCGAATTAACGCACTCCCCTTTGGCGGTTACGTCAAGATGAGCGGCGAGAACCCGATGGATGAGCGCACGGGCGATCCCGGCGAGTTCCTCTCACATCCGCGTTGGCATAGGTTTCTGATTGCGATTGCCGGACCGGTCATGAACATTCTGCTGGCGGTTTTCCTGCTGACCGGCGTGTACATGGTGCATTACGAACATCCGGCGTATCTCGACCAACCGGCGGTAGTGGGTTGGGTCGATCATGGTTCGCCGGCGGACAAAAAGGGGATTGAGCCGGGGGACCGGATTACAGAAATTGATGGTGTGCATAATCCGACTTGGGAGCAGGTGGAAGAGAAACAACTGATCAGTGCAAATCAGCCTCTCGCCTACGCGATTCAGCGAGGCGACCAGAACGTCCAGGGCACGATTGTTCCCGCCGGCGTGATCATCGATGGCTCCGAGGCCGGTACGGCCGGATGGGGACCGAATGAGCCGGTCGTCATCGGTGACCTTGAGTCCGGCATGCCTGCGGAAAAAGCTGGTCTTAAACAGGGCGACAAAATCATCTCGATGGATGGCCAGACGGTGCCATCAATTCAGGCGATGATCGACCGTTTGCAGCAGACGAAAAATAAGCCGGTGCAGCTCGTTGTTGAGCGCGACGGGAAAGATCTGAATTTTACGGTGACCCCGGTTCTAACTGACACCCCGGGCGCGGCTGACAAACATTACCGGCTTGGTTTCCGGAATTCCTACGCGACGAAAGTGTCAGAGTTGTCGCTTGCGAACGCGTTTAAGCATTCGATTGAAGACAACAAACGTTATTCGGTGCTCTTGCTGGAACTGGTGGGAAAACTGGTTCAACGTAAGGCGTCGTTAAACACAGTTTCCGGCCCCATTGGAATCGCCGAGCAGACCGGAGCCGCCGCACAGGAAAAAGGCTGGACGCCGCTGCTGGAGCTTTCGGCTGCTATCAGCCTGAACCTTGGAATTTTCAACCTGCTGCCCATTCCGATCATGGATGGCGGCGTGATCCTGCTGCTGTTCATCGAAGGCCTGATGCGCCGCGACATCAGCATGAGCATCAAAGAGCGCATCTATCAGGCGGCGTTTGTGTTCCTAGTGCTGTTTGCGGCAGTGGTGGTATACAACGATATTGCCAAGACGATTGCGCAAAGGCTGCCCTAGCAGCATTGACCTGCTAAACTGAACTTTCCACATGGCTTTAATCGAGCGCCGTAAAACTGTAACTTGCACTATCGGCAACGTTCGCGTCGGGTCCGATGCACCCGTGGTGGTGCAGTCGATGACCAATACAGACACGGCGGATGTGCCCTCTACAGTTGAGCAAGCCGCTGCTCTCGCGCGTGCTGGCTCCGAGTTGGTACGAGTCACAGTTAACAATGAAGATGCTGCCGCGGCCGTGCCGCATATCGTGGAGCAGCTTGATCGACGCGGGATCAACGTTCCCATCATCGGAGATTTTCACTACAACGGTCACATCCTGCTCAAGAAATATCCTGCCTGCGCAAAGGCGTTGGCAAAATACCGCATTAATCCCGGTAACGTCAGCGTAGGTCGCAAGGATGATTCAAACTTCCGCACGATGATCGAAGTTGCAGTTGAAAATCAAAAGCCAGTGCGGATCGGGGTAAATTGGGGATCCCTCGATCAGTCGTTGCTTACTCGGATGATGGATGAAAATTCACGTTCCAGTGATCCCAAAGACGCACGCGAAGTCACCATGGACGCTATGGTCGTGAGCGCGCTGAACTCCGCTGCAGCGGCGGAAAAATATGGCTTGCGCCCGGACCAAATCATTCTCAGCGCGAAAGTCAGCGGAGTGCAGGATCTCGTCGACGTATATCGCTCGCTTGCCGCGCGTTGCAGCTACCCATTGCACCTGGGATTGACGGAAGCAGGCATGGGCGCGAAGGGGATTGTCGCATCAGCTGCCGGATTGTCGATCCTGCTGCAGGAGGGCATCGGCGATACCATTCGCGTCTCGCTCACCCCCGCGCCCGGCGGCGACCGTGCCGAAGAAGTTCGCGTGGCCCAGCAGATTTTGCAGTCGCTCGGCATCCGCAGTTTCACCCCGCAAGTTACAGCTTGCCCTGGCTGTGGCCGCACCACCAGCACCTTCTTCCAGGAAATGGCCGAGCAAATTCAAAAGTATCTGCGCGAGCAGATGCCGGTCTGGAAAGAGCGTTACTCGGGCGTTGAAGAGATGAAAGTCGCAGTCATGGGATGCGTGGTAAATGGTCCCGGCGAATCGAAACACGCGAATTTGGGTATCTCACTGCCCGGCACCTTTGAAGAACCCAAGGCGCCGGTCTATGTCGATGGCCGACTGATGACCACATTGCGCGGCGACAAAATCGTCGAAGAATTTATCCGCATTCTCGACGATTATATTGATTCACATTATGCGGCAAAGCCCGAAGTCGCAGTCCAGGCATAGATCGCCGACTTTTTCACTCATCCCGCATGCCCTAACTAATTCGTGACGTAAACCACAGATTTCACCCACGCCGATGTTGTTGTGTCGTAGGACTGGACAGCTACGCGGTGGGTTCCCGGCGTTGATAGCGTAACTGTTGCGCCAGTGGGCAATGCGCTCACGTTCGGGTAACTGGCGTAGCTCGCGCCATCCACATAAATCTGCATGCCATTCGCAGAGTCAGGCCCGGAAGCCGCAGCCGCGATGGCGAAGGTCGAAGAAACATGGCTGCCGTCCTGGGGGTTGCTGATATCTGTGATCTCGGTATCAGGTCCGCCAAAGGTATTCGGAAAATTAACAGTGAACTGGTTATACGGATCTGTTTTCTGCGCCGGAATGCCTGCCGGGAAGTTCGACGGATGGTTTGCAATGGACGGCGAATAGGTTGAGACGGTCACAGTTTTCTTGGAAGGACTTATGGTGAGGACTCGAAGATAACCGTATCCGAAGTATCCGCCATTTCCTTGCCCTTGAAAATCCGAAAGAATCTGGATCGGGCGATCTGGGCTGGAGCACAACGTGGTCCAGGATTGCACACTGCAATCAACATGCCCCGAGCCGTTGTAGGCAGGGACGTCCGGATAGTCGCCGGGGTCCGGGTTCCGAACATGACCACTCAGTACCATAAAAATGTTTGGGTGCTGGCTGATGAGCTGGTACCACAACCCTATGCCGTCCGTCCCTCCACCTACCGGATTGTACGAAGCGAGGGAATCGTCCTTACAACTGTAGAGGCTGTCGGGAAACCCCGAGCAGAGAGGGTAAGCGGATCCCGGCGGAACGCTGGATTGGAATGTCGGGCCGCTTCCGTCGCTCGCGAGATAAGCGTGCGTTACCAGGATTACAGGTCCCGCGAAGCTTGAAATCAGCTTGTTTGCCGCGGCAACCGTCGAGCTCTGGGGAAATAACTCCAGTGAAAGAATCATGTATGTCGTCGAACCAACGTTGATGGTCTTATAGAAATTCGGCGTGCGGTTTCCGTTGGAATCAAGAATGTACTCGGTCGGTGGCTGAGACAACTGGCCAAAATAGTGGAAGTAATTGGTCGTGCTTCTCGGCTGCGGACGATCCGCCTCGCAGTCGTAGTCGTGGTTCCCGATCGTAGGTTGATAGTAAATGCCGGCGTTCTCAAGTATGTTGATTGCAGATTGCGCCTGCTGCCATTCTGTTTGCCAAGCGGTTGGCGGCGCGGTCGCACAGGTGCCGCTTACGTTGCCGTTGCCATCGATGGGATAACCGCCTGCATCGACGATGTCGCCCATGCCGACCACCGCTTGAATGTTCAATTGTGATTGATTCGACACCACCCAGTTTGCCTGGTCCTGGAAGACGTAGCTGTTCGGGCCTGAATAATATTGAGTGTCAGGAAAGACGACGATAGAAAAATCAGACGCCACTTGCGGAATGGAAACCTGTCCGCCGGGTTGATTGCCCGTGCTTAACCCTGGGCCGCACGATAAGCTGCATAACAGCACCAACGACAAAGCAACACGCTTCACGAATCCTCCCCAACCTGCATGAATTTACGCACACGGGCACTACCGGTCTCGTCGCTTTCAATTTCAGGTGTGTAGAAGGAGCCCCGAATGCAACTTACGAAAAACTAGCTGGCCCAACAATCAGACGAATACCTGAAACGTATGTGGAAATCAGGTTCCCAAAGGACGTGTACCAAGGTTGTGGAAAACTGAGAAGACTGCGATGGAAAGCAAAATTTTGGATTATTTCTCTGGCGAGAACTGCTAGATACAGCTGTCCCACTCTCTCGCAGGATTCGGAGAGTGGGACCTGGGATTATTCGCGGATGGATCCTTACCTTTAGGCAGCAGCCTTCTGTTGCGATCTGAACTTTGCCCAGCGTGCCTTTTGCGCAGCGGCAATTTTCTTGCGCGCGGCCGTCGACAAAGGTTTGCGACTCACAGCAACGGGCCTCGGACCGGCAGATGAGGTCGTCGCCGCTTGCTTCTTTCTTTGCGCCCACCGGGCACGCTGTGCTTCAGAAATGCGCCTGCGAGCGGCGGCAGAAAGTGAACGTCTGCCACGCTTACCTCGTGCAACTCTTGTGCCGTTACGTCCGGATAGTCCCTCAATGACAGCTATTGCCTGATTCAACTTTTCAACTTGTGCTTCTGCTTGCTTGCGCTCTGCTCTGAGTTGATCAAGCGCGGAGTTAAGATTTGACATGGTCCCCCCTCAGGGAATTACAGCCTAGAGATTGTAGAAGCTCGAAAGTATTTTGGCTACTACAAATTCAGGAAATCCAACATCATTTTACTCCTCTTAACTTCCAAGATACTGACTTACTCTTCATCTTCGCCGCCGCCTTGCTCCTGAGGAGGTAGGTCTAACTGCAGCTCTGGTAGCGCGGCTTGTCTTAGCTGGCTGTTCAATGCGGGGAGTTGAATCTTCAATTGTTTCCAGCGGCTTAGCAATGTGGTCAGGGTTGACTGGGCTTTCTCAGAAGCGCCAACTTGCGCCACTGTGGGCGCGGCATCAGCATTTCCTATCGCTCCGTAGAGTGCAGTCAAGTCTGAATTGGTCGTGGTCAGGGCAGGAGTTTTTTCTACGCTTTCTAAAGCATGGTCGCCTTCCAGCAATGCAGAAAGTTTCTTGTCTAAATCAGTAAGAGAGGTCTTGAGTGAACCGTTCGCTGAACTAACACTCTTCCCTATCTGTTCACGAAGAGAGCGCGCTTGCATCACGGCCTCCGAACTTTGCGTTACAGCAGATGCAAGCTCCATTTCTTGCAGAAACTCTTTTTGTAAGTCAGCTGGACTGGCTTTAACTCGAGGATCCATCTTTATTCTGAGCTCGCTACTCTCGGTATGTCCTCCTGCAGTGAGGCGAACAGAATAAGTTCCCGGTAAGACGCGAGGGCCGAGAGGAGTCCGTGGCGTATCGTGAGGAACGGCCGAAATGGGATATTCGTGCTCGGTTGAAGTCGGAGCTGCGTAGCGCAAGTCCCATACCCAGCGATGCATGCCTGGTTCGGCCGGAAGAATTCCTTGCGGGCGTAACCAATAGAGAGGAATCAACTGCCTTTGTAACTCTTCCTGTGTTTGTTCTGGCTTATCGGTGGTGGAGTAACGCCGCACGCTCTTGCCTTGCGCATCCAGAATTTCAAGCGTCACCGGTCCGGAAGTTGAGGATGGCAATGAGTAGTCGATAATTGCGCCATCGGGAGGGTTCTGCCCGGCGGGTTCATCCGGCGGAAGCGGTGTGTCTGTGTTAGTGTCCCGGCGGACGCGATATGCAGGCGCTGGTTTGAATAAATGCGGTTCGCCAGTTTCAGCATTCGGGCTAAGTTGCCGGAATGGCGAAATATCATCAAGTATCCAGAACGAGCGGCCGTGTGTAGCAACAATTAAGTCATCATCGTGGACGGCCAAATCGCGCATCGACGTATGCGGCAGATTCAACTGCAGAGATTGCCAATGGTCGCCGTCGTCGAAGGAAACCCACACAGCCGTTTCTGTCGCCGCAAACAAAAGCCCTTTTCGAACGGAGTCTTCGCGTACGGCATTTACTGGTGAGTCTTCCGGCACGCCGCTGGTAATCTGCCGCCAAGTTTTACCGCCGTCGTGAGTACGGTAGATATAAGGTCGCATGTCGTTAATGCGCATGCGATTGACTGCAACATATGCGGTGTCATTATCAAAGTGCGAAGCGTCGATCTCGGCAACTTTGCTCCATGCCGTTAGTCCCGGCGGAGTAATATCGTTCCAGTTTGTGCCTCCATCCCCGGTGATCCAAACTAAGCCGTCATCTGTTCCAGCCCAGATCGTATTCGCATCTCGGAAAGAAGGGGCGAGGGCATAAATTGCTCCGCGCTGTTTAACGCCTTTGGGATTGAGACTCGCTTGATTTTCTACACTCGGCGGTATTCCGGGCTCCTTGCGACTCAGATCAGGACTGATGGTTTGCCAGCTGTGCCCGCCGTCCTTCGTTTCAAAGAGTACATTTGCTGCATAGTAGAGAATATGCGGATCGACCGGCGAAAACATGATCGGCTCGGTGCGGTCGACGCGATAACCGTCGCGGATCGGAATCGGACTGACATTCTGCACCTGGCCGGTGCTCCAATGGAACAGCGAAACTTCGTTGCGGCCCGCGCCATAAACTAAGTCATGATTGAGCGGATCGGGAGCAACATATCCGTATTCGATTACTCCCACCGGGTGCCAGTCGCGGAAGGTAATCTCGCCGTCGTTGCCACGAGACTCGATACAAACTGAACCGCTCTCCTGCTGCCCGCCGCAAACTTCGTAAGGAAAAGTATTTGTCGTGCTTACGTGATAGAGTTGCGCGGTCGGCTGGTTGTACCACGAGCTCCAGGTTTCGCCGCCATTGACTGTGACGATAGCGCCCTGATCAGCAACCAGAAGAATGATGTTCGGATTCTCAGGATTGATCCAGAGGTTCTGGTAGTCATCTCCGCCGGGCGCGCCGCGAATACTTGTCCAGGTCCTGCCGCCATCGGTTGAACGCACGGTAACGATACTAGCGACGTAAACGATGTCCGCGTTCTTAGGATCAACCGCGGGGATAGATAAATCTCCACCGCCGATCTTCATTGCGGGACGAGGATCGGTTGTAATTTGCACCCAGCTTTCGCCACCATCATCGGAACGATAGAAACCCAGCCCTTTACCGCTTGCGTAGCCGCTCGGCTGAGTAGTTGAAAGCGTCGCGTACAGGCGGTTCGGCAGACTTGGAGCGACGGCGACATTGATCTGCACCACATCGTCAGGCAAACCCTTGGTCAGTTTTCTCCAGGTATTGCCGCCGTCGGTCGACTTGAAAAGCCCGCCCTCGGTACCTGCGAACGCGTTGTTGTCCTCCCAGGGACCAAGGCGTGATTGCCACATGCACGCATACACGATGTCGGGGTTGGCCGGATCGATCACGACGTCCGAGCCGCCGGTGTTTTCGTCTTTGTATAAAACTTTCTGCCAAGTCTGACCGCCATCGGTAGAACGAAAAATCCCACGCTCGGAATTTGGACCATAAGGATGGCCGAGCACGGCAGCAAAGATTCGGTTCGGATCTCGCGGGTCAATCGCTAACGCGGGAATCTGCTGACCATCGCGGAGCCCAAGGTGAGTCCACGTTTTGCCCGCATCGGTGGATTTATAAATCCCGTCGCCTACAGATAAGTCTGGCCGCTGTAAACCTTCGCCGCTCGCCACATAGATAATGTTGGGACTCGAAGGCGGAACGGCAATCGCGCCGACCGATAGCGAAGGCTCCGCATCGAAGATGGGATCCCAGGTGCGCCCGTAATCATTTGATTTCCAAACGCCGCCGTCTACTGCACCCATGTAGAAAACGTTCGGTTGGCTTGGAACGCCGGCCACGGCCCGCGTTCTACCGCCTCGAAATGGCCCGATCATCCGCCAGCGCATTTCCTGATACAGGCTCTCCGGATATTGCTGGCTAAAAATAGCTCGGGTGAAAAGAAAAGAGATGGAAAGAAGCAAAGCAGCGGCGATAAAGCGAAGTAATCGAATCACGAGCCCCCCTCGACAAACGATTCTCGCTAGTAACTCTTCACAGCATTAAG
Organism: Terriglobales bacterium; assembly: GCA_035517535.1. Classification (GTDB taxonomy): domain Bacteria; phylum Acidobacteriota; class Terriglobia; order Terriglobales; family Acidobacteriaceae; genus Gp1-AA145. Next base: position 3,312 of record DATIYR010000070.1, on the reverse strand, counting down.
TGAGAATGATAAGGGAAATGGGCCGGACGCGCGCTGCAATTTTATTTGACGAATCTGCGGGCAGACAATCACCGTTATTGACAACCTGCACGTGTCGCCGCGTGAACGGAACCGAGTGACGAATCTAGGCTGCTTTTATTTTCCTCTCGAGCGGCAAACCCGCACTCTCCCAGGCGTCGAATCCGCCCTCAAGCGCCCACACACGTCGGTAGCCGAGATCTATGAGTTGTTGCGCCAGACTGGCGCTTGAGCCTTCTCCCGGTCAAGTGCAATAGGTCACGATCGGCTTGTTTTTGGGAATTCTGGGCAGGTACCGTTCGAAATCCTCGAGCAAAATGCGAATCGCCCCCGCTGCCTTGAGATCGGATTGCTTCCAAGCTTTTGGGTTGCGTGAGTCGAGCAATGTGAAGCTTTCTCCAGCTTGCATTCTGCGTTTGAGTTCATCAGCGGTAATTCTCGGCGCCTCCGGCATGCGCGGTCTCCTTTGCGACACCGGGAATAGATGCGAATCCGGGAATTAAGGCTGCGTGTTGAACGACGCTGTGGTGCAGTTATTCAGGTTGGGCAACCGAGGACAATTCCCCTTTTCCCACAGGAGTTCTGGAGTATACTGCGCACAAGAGTTCAACTTTTCTCTCCAGGAAACGGCAATCATGACCTTAAGAGTGGCGGAAGAGGTATCCACGCAGGTTCCGGCCGATGATTTTCAGGCGCTCGAAGACAAAATTTATCGCACTATTGAGCTATATAAATCCGCTCAGGAAGCGCGTGCCACCGCGGAGCGGGATGTGAAGCGGCTTCGCGAACAGCTGGAAGAACGTGAAGAAGAAGTTGACACGCTGCGCCGCGAAAGCATCAATTTGCGGAAAGAACGCGAAGAGATTCGCGCGCGGATTGAAAAAATGCTCCTGCAGATCGATCACATCACGGCAGAGCAAGCGGCAAGCTAAACAAACTCAATATGGCAACCGCCACCAAACAACCGCTGATTCAGGGCACCAACAATACCAGTGTGCGCGTTGAAATTTTCGATCAGGCCTACAATCTGCGCGGCACCGATCCTGAGTACATCCTGAGATTGGCCGAGTACGTGGATGGCAAGATGCGCGCGGTCGCCGAGCAGACTCATACCGTGGACAGCGCGCGACTGGCTGTCCTGGCGGCGCTAAACATCGCCGACGAATACCATCTGATGAAGTCCAAGAACGACGGCGGAACTACGGATTCTTCGAAACGTGCCCGCCGGTTGCTGGATGCGTTAGATGAAGTCCTCGCCGATCCCCGGCGCGCCGGTTGATTCCTTCCCCAACTTTAGGAAAAACCTTATCGTCGCGTGGAGTCATCTCTGCGTGCTTAGCCTATTCTCCGCCGACTCTGCGGTTAAAATCTGTAGCCGCAGAGATCACGCAGTGACAACGGAGCACGCCGCGAAAATCGCTGAGAACTACTTCCTCCGCAAGAACGATGCTTCGCCGCCACGCTTCGCAATCGAGGTAAGCACCAGCTCGGCTTTCATTCCTCGTTTGTACAAATACTTTGCTACTTGTAATTTTGTTTTTTCAGCCGAAACAGCAGCGTCAAGAAACATCAGCACGGAAGGCCCAGCGCCGCTCAGGACTGCACCCAGAACGCCCTGCCCGGCGGGAAACATTTGCAATTGCGGCAAAAGTGGGCATAACTCTGCACGGTATGGCTGATGAATTTTATCTTCGAGCGCAGAAGCCAGCAATTTTGGATCGTCCTGAAAAAGCGCGGCCAGCAGCAGCATCGAATTTTGGATATTCGTGACCACATCCTCGCGCGAATATTGCTGCGGCAGAACTTCGCGCGCTTCTTCTGTCGACAATGCTTCATCAGGAACAACTAATAGCAATGGCCACTTCGCCTTGGGAGCAAAATGAGCAACTTGGGCCTGACCATTGGCTAACGTCCGCGCCACCGCAACGCCGCCCGTCCAGCAGGCGGCGGCATTATCCGGGTGACGTTCACGACGGGATGCCTCACCGATAATACGACTACTTTCCCAGTGCAAGCGTCCAAAATGAACCGCCAGGGCAATTCCGGCCAGTCGCGCAGCGGCAGAGGAACCGAAACCTTTGCCGATGGGAAATTCGTTTCGAATCTTCAAAGCGAGTGGGATGGCGGGCTTGTGTTCAGCCTCGAGGACCTCTTCGTAGGTGGTCAGAATCAAATGTTTCTCAATCCGGCCACAAATCTCTGTGTCGTGTCCGCTTGCAAGGATGGCGAACTCTTTTGCTTTTTCCGCCCCGACCCGAAGGTATAGATCCAGGGCCAATGCGGCCGCATCGAACGCAGGGCCAAGATTGGCGGAGGTTGCAGGGAGGTTAAGAGTGAATTCAGCCATTCAGTTTTTTACTTCGTGTTCATCAACCACGAAGGACACTAAGTCACACGAAGGAAAGCTCAGTTTTCGGCCGAGCGCAACAGATCAACCACAGCATTCACATTCGGCTCCAACACCAGCGGCGCACGTTGTTGTGCCTTTGACAGTGCACCCTCACCTTCATGCGCTGTCCCGGTGAACAAGTCGCCACGATGAAATTTAAGCGTGAATTCCGAATCCTTCAGAAGATGCCCAGTAAGCACCAACACGACCAATTCGTTCGGCTTCACGAAACCGCGCTTCACCAGTTTCTTTAAACCGGCCAAAGTCACGGCCGATGCCGGTTCGCAACCAATGCCTTCCGCCCCGATCTCTGCTTTTGCGATGGCGATCTCGACTTCGCTCACCTCGTCGACCGTCCCGCTCGTTTCTTGAATCACGCGTACAGCTTTTTTCCATGAAGCCGGGTTGCCGATGCGAATTGCAGTTGCCATCGTGTCCGCATGGACGGGAATCAGTTTTTCTCCGCGGGTTTCGCGAACCGCCCGCACCAGTGGGTTCGCGCCTTCAGCCTGTATCACCGAAATCTTTGGTAGATGCGAGATAAATCCGAGTTGCTTCATCTCGCGGAGCGCTTTACCAATCGCGGATGAATTCGCGAGGTTGCCGCCGGGAACAATAATGTGATCCGGCGGCTCCCAGTTCAATTGCTCCAGCAATTCGAACGCCGCAGTTTTCTGCCCTTCGACCCGATACGGGTTCACCGAATTCAGCAGATAAACCGGCATGCGCTCAACCACTTCGTTCAGCACACGCACGCAACCATCGAAATCGGTCTTCAGTTGACAGGTGATTGCACCATAGTCGAGAGACTGGGAAAGCTTGCTCCAGGAAATTTTGCCGTCAGGAATCAGCACCAGACTGTGCAGGCCGCCACGCGCGGCATAGGCGGCCATGGAAGCCGAAGT
>DATIYR010000069.1:0-5131 GCA_035517535.1 Terriglobales bacterium | reverse complement strand
AGTGCGCCAGCAATATTTCCCGTGCTGATCACTTCTGCGACGCGGGCGAAATCGGTATGCATGGCACGGTCTTTATCCATTGCGGGAGACACACTTCGCACGGCTTCATACGCCTTCTGCCCGCGCTGTCCGGTCTTAAGTGGCGCGATCAAATCGAGCGCCTGTGCTGCGGCGATGGCTTCGATCGCCAGCACATTGCGCGTGTTCTCGACAATGCGCCGCAATTTCAGTGCCGCGGTCATTCCCATCGAGACGTAGTCTTCCTTGTTGCCGGAGGTCGTGATCGAATCGACCGAGGCCGGGTGCGCCAGCACTTTGTTTTCGCTAACGAGTGCGGCAGCCGTGACCTGCGCCATCATCAATCCGGAGTTTAGACCAGCGTCACGAGCCAGGAAAGCGGGAAGGCCTTCACTGAGCGAAGGGTTCACCAGCCGCTCGATCCTGCGCTCGGAAATTCCGCCGAGGGCGCTCAGAGCAATTGCCAGGAAATCGAGTGCGAAGGCGAGCGGTTCGCCGTGGAAGTTGCCACCGGAAAGGACGTCGTCGTGATTTTTTGTGGAGCTGTGCTCCGCCGCTCGGGCGAGGGCGCCCGCGCTCCCACTTTCGGAGGTGAATACGAGGGGGTTGTCCACCGCGGAGTTCGCTTCGGTTTCGAAAATGCTTCGGCAATGGGCGAGCGTATCGCGAACTGCGCCATGCACCTGGGGAATGCAGCGGAGAGAGTAGGCATCCTGCACGCGGCCACACTCGCGATGCGATTCGCGAATTTGGCTGCCTTCGAGCATCTTGCGTAAATTTGCCGCGGATTGAAGTTGTCCCGCATGAGGGCGGACCTGATGAATGCGTTCGTCGAAGGCCACGTCTGTTCCGCGAAGCGCATCGAGCGTCATCGCGCCGATTACGTCAGCGGAGTCGACGAGGGTTTCGGCCGCCAAGAGCGACAGAGTTCCAATTGCAAGCATGGCCTGCGTGCCGTTGATGAGCGAAACTGCTTCCTTCGCTTCCAGCACCAGTGGCTTGATCTCTGCGGAGTTCAAGGCCTCACGACCACAAATTCGAGTTCCTGACTGACTTATGCATTCGCCTTCGCCAATCAAAACCAGCGCGAGATGCGCCAAAGGAGCCAGATCGCCGCTCGCGCCCACGCTGCCTTGTGACGGAACGAGCGGAGTAACTTTGCGGTTCAACATCTCGCATAGGGAGTCGATCACCAGAGGGCGAACGCCCGAGTGTCCCTTGGCGAGAGAGTTGGCGCGAAGCAGCATCATGGCGCGGGTTTCGGCGACGGACAAGGGATCTCCGACCGCCACCGCATGCGAGCGGACGAGATTGATCTGTAGTTCACGAATTTCGTCGGCTGGGATACGCACGTCGCTCAACTTGCCGACGCCGGTTGTGATCGCATATGAAACTCTGTTCCCCGCGACGATTTCTTCGACCACCGCTCTCGCCCGATTCACCCGTTCGCGCGCATCGGCTGCCAGCAGCACGGCGCGGCCTTCCACCGCGACTTCGCGTACGGCTTCAAGAGTGAGATCGTTACCGTTAATGTGCAGCGCTTGCATTGTTTGGTTAGAGCTCTAAGCGGTTCTCTGCGATCTCGATAGCCTCGGCGCACTCTGCGGTTAAGAGTTCTTGTGACTCCCCCGCTTCCGAAACATCTTAAACCGCAGAGCTCGCCGAGCCGGCAGAGAGAGTTCGCGGAGGAAATTAACTCTACTACTGCTTCAATGCAGCTTCACGAAAAGCGCGCATATATTTTTCCGGGATGGCGCGTATGTTCATTTGCCCATCAGTCACGATGTGCGTGGTCTCGCCTTCAGCGAGCAACGCGCCATCGCTGGCGCGCACAAGCTGATAGGCAAAGTGGACCAGAGACTCGCGCACATTTTTCAATTGTGTGCGCACGACAATCTCTTCATCGTAACGCGCCGGACTCTTATAGCGGCAGCGCGCATCGACGACGGCAATGAAGCAGCCGTCATCCTGTTCCATCTCGCGATAAGAAAATCCAAGCTGGCGAAGGAATTCGACACGCCCGACCTCAAACCAGATGAAATGATTGGCGTGATAAACCACGCCCATCTGATCGGTTTCGGCGTAGCGCACGCGCAGTCGCACCTCGCATATGTGACCGATCATTTCCCGCTCCAATGCGGTTTCCGCTTTTCGAGAAATGAGGCGACGCCTTCGCTGAAATCGGCGGTCTGGCGGATTTCGGCATTCTCGTGTACAGCTTTCTCCATTTGATCGTCAAGCTGTGGGGCGATGAATCCGTTAATTAATTTTTTCGTCAGGCGGAGCGAAGTTGGACTGTTCTCGATGAGTTGGCCTGCGAGTTCGCGGGCGCGGTTCAGCAGCTGCTCGCGCGGGACGACTTCGTTGACCAAACCGAATCGATAAGCCTCGGCAGCCTCGAAGATTCTTCCCGTGAGCAGCAGGTCGCGGGCGATTTTGTGACCGACCTGCCAGACCAGAATGGAAGAGACGATCGCGGGAACGAAGCCGATGCGGACTTCGGTATATCCAAATTTTGCCTCAGGAACGGCGAGGGTGAAATCGCACATGGTGGCGAGACCCGTGCCTCCCGCGATAGCGGCACCGTTAACCGCGGCAATTGTCGGCTTGGAGAAGTCATATAGCCGGCGAAAGATGCGCGCCATGGTTCGCGAATCTTTTACGTTTTCGGCCTGAGCTTTGCCGATCAGTGTTTTCAGTTCATCCAGGTCCAATCCGGCGCAGAAGGCACCGCCCGCCCCGGTGAGGATGAGGACAAGAGCTTCGGATTTTTCAACTTCGTCGAGGGCGTGGAGCAGCTCATCAAGCAACTGGAAACTGAGCGCGTTGCGCTTGTCGGGACGATTCAGCGTAATCGTCGCGATGCGTGAGTCATACGCGAGTTGGATGGTGTTGAATTGCATGAAGGTGACTGGAGATTATACGAGGAGCGGAGCGATTTAATCACCGGGTCATTAAGTTATTTGCTGGCGGCAATGACTCCTGGTTGAGGCTTCTAAAAGAATTTAACCGCAGAGTTCGCAAAGAAAAGAAGCGAGTTCGCTGAGAAGTTAAACAGGATTCAATGATCTGATTCAATTCCTTCACATCAACTTTCTTCTTACCATATCCAGTGCCTGTTGCGAGGCGAACCAGCGTATACGGGCGCGATCGCCGGGGAAGTTGCGTTTCACAATTTCGGTGCCGTTTTCTCCGGCTAGCGCGTGATACACAAGTCCTACAGGCTTCTCGGCTGTGCCGCCAGTCGGGCCGGCGACGCCGGTGATTCCGAGTCCGAGAGTCGTGCCGCATTTTTTGCGTATGCCTTCGGCAAGCGCTTTCGCGACCGGCTCACTGACGGCACCATACACGTCGATTAAATCCGCGGGCACCTCGGCGAGCTCAGTTTTGAGCTCGTTTGAATAAACCACCGCGCCTCCGATGAAATAGCGTGAGCTGCCGCTTATTGACGTGAGGCGCTCGGCGACTAATCCTCCGGTGCACGACTCGGCAACGGATAAACTTGCGTCTCTCATCTGCAGAAAATAGCTGACGATCTGCTCGAGCGAGTCGCCGTTATCGGAATAGACGTAGTCGCCCATTTCGTTTTCGATCAAGCCCACCAACTCGTCCAGGCGTTTCTCGGCGGTCTCGTTTGATTGTGCGAGCGTGCGCAGGTGCAGTTGAATTTCTCCGGGCGCGGCCAGGATCGTGGTGTCGACATCAGTGAATCGCTTGTAGATTGGCGCAACCCGCGCATCGACTGCCGATTCGCCTAGTCCGGTGATCTTAAGGACGCGCGCGGCTAAAAATTCTTTCGGCACCTTGGCTCGCAGGCGTTCAAAAACTGCGCTCTCAAACAGTGATTTCAGCTCATGTGGCGGCCCCGGCAGGAGAATGACGATCTTCTCTCTTCCATCGGACCGCCCGCTGATCCACTGCCCAGGAGCGGTGCCGTTTGCGTTTTGGAGCACGGTTGCTCCGGTGATCACATCGGCCTGTTTCACATTGTTTGACGCCATCTTCCAGCCGTGTTCAGCGAAACGACGCTCGATGGATTCGAGAATCTGAGGATCGCGCCGGAGTTGCAGGCCCAAAGTTTCGGCAATGGCTTCTCGTGTGAGGTCATCTTCGGTAGGGCCGAGCCCGCCGCTGAAAAGCAGAATGTCGGCGCGCGAGAGGGCAGTTGTTGCGACCCGGACAATGTCTTTCAGCTTGTCACCGACAATTGTCTTGTACCCAACTTCGACTCCAAGGCTATTCAACTTTTCTGTGAGATAAAGCGAGTTTGTGTCTTGCCGGAAAGGGGTTAGCAGCTCGGAGCCGACCGCGATGATCTCGGCAATCACCTTCGCAGTTTAAACGAAATCGGCGCTACGAAAACTCAATCAGAGGTTGGCCCTGAATGTCCCACGCCAGGTGATGGATGGCGCTGGTTGTGGCAAGCACTGCGGCGCGTCCCGGAGCGAAAGCGAGTCCGACGAGACCGGATCCGGCGACAACCAGCGAGGCTGTCCCATCGGACGCAATCTTCACAATCCCGCGCTTACCGCCAAGCGATGCGGCAACATACAAGTTGCCTTCACGATCAAAGGCCAAGCCCTGCGGCCGCCCGAGCCCACGATAGAAAACCGTAACTGCGCCATGGGGATCGATTTTGTAGACCGAATCGAAGCTTGAGGTGGTCGGGCCGGTCACGAATAAGTCGCCCTTCGGCCCGACAGCCAGATGATATGCAGAAACACTCGGCTCCAGGGTTGCGAAGACAAAAATCTGCCGGTCGCGTGCGACTTTAAATATTGTGCCGCTGCGGTCCCCGACAAAGAGATTCTGCTCGCGGTCGAAGGCCAATCCAGTGGCCACGCCCATGCTTTCCGCGTATGCGGACATGGTTCCATTGGTGGCCACGCGATAAACCGTGCCTTCGAATCGAGACGAAACATACATCTGGCCTTCGCGATCGAATGCGATAGCTGTGGCATTCATCATCTCCGTGAGGAACGGCTTCACGGTGTAGTTGGTGTCGATTTTGAAAATCGAAACCGGAACTTTTTGCCCACGCGAACCCGAGAAAGTGACGTAAATATTTCCTTCGACGTCGAGCGCCGGATTGGTTACGGGATGCAGATTCTCA